>JAUIME010000225.1 GCA_030433195.1 bacterium | reverse complement strand
TCGGCAGCGGTGGGGAGCGTCTCGCGCCTGTTCGCGTCTCGAATCGACGTTTCGAGCGTTCCTGACGCGGTAGGCGGGCTCCCGGTCCCGACCGTTAGCGAGGGCCACGGAATGGGACCGGGAGCCGGGGGTTCATCGTCCGAGCCCGTCGCCATCACTCGCGTTCGTCGCCTCGAACCGGACGTCCTCGAAAAGGAAGCCCGCCAACGAGGAGCCTCCGCGCCAGAAGTGGATCGATCCGGCATTGACGATCCCGTTCGGGTCGTCGTTCTCGGCGCCGACGACGAGATCGGGAATGCCGTCGTCGGTCAGGTCGGCGAGCAAGAAGCCGCGCGACGCGAAACCGAGCTGCGCGTTCGGGCTCGGATTCGCGGACTCGAGACTCGCGCTCGGGGTCGACGAGAGGAACGGGCCACCCTCCCATACGTAGACGCGCCCGGCGTCGCTGTCGATCGCGTCGGCCATCGGCACCGCGGCGACGATGTCGACGATGCCGTCGTCGGTCACGTCGGCGAATCGAAAACCCTGCGGATACGAACTGCCGATGCGGTCGTCGGGCATGGGGGGATCGCCCGTGAGAACTTCGGTCGAGCTCCCGTTCGGCAGATTGCCGCCCCCGGCCACGGTCGAGCGCCATACGTAGATCGCGCCCGCGTTCGACGTGCCGTTCGGGTCGGCGAACTGAGCGCCCGCGACCACGTCGTCGATGCCGTCCCCGTCGATGTCGGCGAACCGGATCCCTTGCCCCTCGCAGTTCCCGAGACGATCGCCGCCCGTTGCATTCGCGCCGTCGAGGATCGAGTCGGGGAAGCCTGCGAACTCGATCGTCGGGCCCCCGCGCCACACGTAGATCGCGCCCGAGTCCGGCTCGGATCCGTCGGCTCGGTCGGCCCCCGCGACGAGATCGAGCAGACCGTCGCCGTCGAGGTCCGCGAACTGCACGCCTTGTCCTGCGGCGTTGCCGAGGCGATCGCCGGGCTGACCGCCGACGTCGAGGATCGTGGACGGCGGCTGCAGGCCGATCTGGGTTGCGAGCAGATCGCCACTCCAGAGGTAGACGAGACCGACGTCGGGCGTGCTGAAGTTGTCGGCGAACGCGGCCGCGGCGACGATCTCGAGCCGGCCGTTCCCCGTCAGGTCGACGAGTTGGATTCCCTGTCCGCTCGCGTCGCCGAGACGATCATTGACCTGGCCGCCGGCGTCGAGGGTCAGCGTCGCGGGAATCGTTCCCGTCAACGACGCGCCGCCCGCGAAGACGTGAATCGAGCCGCGGTTCTCGATCGTGCCGAACGGCTCGTCGGCGAGCATCGCTCCGGCCACGATGTCGAGGATGCCGTCGTCGGTCGCGTCCGCGAGTTGGATTCCCTGTCCCGTGGCGTTGCCGAGCTGATCCCCCGATTGGGGGAGGTCTGCGAGCAGAACGGCGTCCGGTGACGGGTCGAGCGTGAAGTCGGACCCGCCATGCCACACGTAGATCGCGCCGACGTCGACGAGATCGGGGTCGAGGTCGACGAGCTGCGCACCGGCGACGACGTCGAGGCGGCCGTCGCCCGTGACGTCGGCGAGTTGGATGCCTTGGCCGGAAGCGAATCCGAGCTGGTCGCCGGGCTTCTTGTCTCCGGCGAACCCGTCCGCGCGCAGCGAAATGTCGGGATCGAGCGGGCCGGCCAGGCTGAAGCCGCCGCGCCAGACGTGGATCGCGCCGAGGTTCTCGATGCCGTCGATGTCGGCGTACTGCGCGCCCGCGAGGATGTCGGGCTGGCCGTCACCGGTGACGTCGGCGATGCGGATCGCGGCGCCCGAAGCGAGCCCGAGGCGATCGCCCGGCATCGCGCCCGTCACGTGCAACGTCGCGAGTGGATGAACGGCCGGCCCGGCGAGCGACGGACCGCCCTCGAACACGTAAACGGCTCCCGAATTCGGGATGCCCATCGCATCGGCGCGCCAGGTCCCCGCGACGATGTCGACGTCGCCGTCCCCGGTCACGTCCTCGAACACGAAGCCCGCACAGCCGAGTTGATCCCCCGGCATGCCGCCGAGGACCGTGAGCGTCGC
Source organism: bacterium (assembly GCA_030433195.1). GTDB lineage: Bacteria > Planctomycetota > JACOTG01 > JACOTG01 > JAUIME01 > JAUIME01. The sequence continues at coordinate 5,662 of JAUIME010000225.1, read as the reverse complement.
GCTCGGCGAGACGGGTCCGACGAGCGTTCCCCCGCCTTCGAAAACGTAGATCGCCCCCGTGTTGGCGTCGCCGTTCACGTCGGCGAGCTCGGCGCCGACGACGATGTCGAGCGTTCCGTCTGCGGTCACGTCGACGAGGTGGATGCCCTGCTCGCTCGCGAACCCGAGCTGGTCGCCGAGGTTCGCGCCGGGAACCGTAAGGGTCGCGGTCGGGGAGGCCGAAGGTGAGGTCGAACCTTCCCACACGTAGAGCGCGCCCGAGTTGATCACGCCGCCGGCGTCGGCGAACATCGCACCGCCGACGAGATCCGCGACACCGTCTCCCGTGACGTCGCCCGTGAGGATGCGCGAGCCGGGGCGCCGGATGCGCCGTTCGAAGTCGAACTCGACCGGCGAGGTCGCCGTGGCGCCGCGTTCGTCACGCGCCGTGAACATCAGGCGAGGCCGTTCGACGTTGCCCTTCGGAACGACCCATCGCACCTCGGTCACGGACGGCGACTTCACGTTGCGCACCGGATGGAAGACGAGTCCGGGTTGCGGATTCAACAGCCGCACCGAGACGGGATCGCCCTCGGGATCGGTCACGCGGAGCTCGAAGCGGAGTTCTTCGCCGGCGGAGATCTCGGAGCTCGGCGACAAGAATCGCGTCGACACGACGGGTGGTCGGTTCATCTCGGGCGGGGCCCCCGGGCGATTCACGCCCGCGTCGAACTTCCCGGTTCCCGCTACCGCAGCGAACGCCGTGAGGCCGACTGCGGCGAACATCGTGAAACGTAGACGAAGAGCTCCCATGAACATGTCCCTCCCGCAAGGATCGTTGTCCGAAGTCGAGGCTTCGGGTTCTCGCGCCGCGAACGTCGTTCCGCGCGGCGACCGCCGCGGGCGATCATCGTCGGGCCCGGCGCTTCCGTCAAGGCGTGACGGAGTGAGTGCCCGACGAGAGCTTCCGAGCCCCTGACGAAGCGCTGCCGGACGTTTCGAAAGCCGATCTGGCGGGTGGCGGTTAAGTAGCTGTCCGCCTGGTTGTTGCCGCATGTCGCGCTGCTCTCACGGAACTCTAACTTCGGCCTCATGGCGCAATGACAATCGACATCTACCTTCTCGCGCGTTCGGGTCACATCGAGGGAGAGCGGCTCCTTCGGATCCGGAGCTCACGGTTTGCCGAAGTTTGAAGCAGGGAGGTGTCGGACGTGAAGAGCATTCTGAAGTTGGCGGCAGTGGCCGTCGTCGGCCTTTCGATGGTCGGCGTGGCGAAGGCGGGCGATGTGCTCGTGACGAGCAACATCGCGGTGTCGGAAACGTGGACGCGGGACAACATCTATCGTCTGGAGAACCAGATCTACGTGTTGCCGGGTGCGACGCTGACGATCGAGTCGGGTACGCTCGTCGAGAGCAACTCGGGTGTCGGGGGTAGCCTCGCGGTCTCGCGCGGCGCGCAGATCATCGCCAAGGGTACGGCGCGTCGCCCGATCGTCTTCACGTCGACCGACGACGATCGCATGAACTGGCAGGAACTCGCCAACACGTGGGGGAACATCACCCTCATGGGTTCCGGGTTCATCTCGGAAGACGCCGTCGCGGGTAACATGCCGACCTGCGATGCGGGCAACGAAGGTGTCATGGAAGGCCTCGTCGAGGACTTCCCGATGGACCCGAAGGTCCGCTACGGTGGTGGCGACGACGATGACGACAGCGGCTGCCTCGAGTACGTTTCGCTCCGCTACGGGGGTCGTGTCATCGGCCTCAACAACGAGCTGAACGGTCTTTCGCTCGGTGGTATCGGTCGCGGCACGGACATCAACCACATCGAGATCATGAACAACGTCGACGACGGGATCGAGATCTGGGGTGGTACGGTCAACATCAAGTACTTCAGCATCTGGAACATCGGTGACGACAGCTTCGACGTCGACCAGGGCTGGCGCGGCAAGGCCCAGTTCGGTCTCATCGTTCAGGGTCACAGCCTCGACGCCTCGCAGGGCTCGGGTGTCGGCGACAACTGCTTCGAGACGGACGGTGCCGAGCAGTCGGACTACCAGCCGGTCACGACCGCGACGATCTACAACTGCACCGTGATCGGTCAGCCGCTCGACGGTGACGGCGGTACGGCCTGGCGTGACAACGCGCGCGTCCAGTACCGCAACTGCATCTTCATGGACCTCGGCGAGCGCCTGGTCCGCTTCGACGACATCGACGGTGACGGCGGCCTGGGTTACGGTCACAACGGCACGCTCTCCTGGGCCGACACTTGGACGACCCCGTTCGACATGGTCCCGCCGCACGCCAACGATTGCCCGCCGGGCACCTACCAGGCGCAGGTCGACGGCAACCTGGCCGAGATCACGGACTCGATCTTCGCGCGTAACCTCGCCTCCGACGCGTACACCGAGTCGGACGCCCGAGGCGTCACGCCGGGTAACGGCACGAACAACAACGTCGTCATCACGAGCATCCTCGATGCGGATCAGCCGATCAAGGGCATCACGCGTGGTCCGGCGGTCAGCAAGGGTGGCAAGATGATCCTCCCGGTCCTCACGCTCGACCCGCGACCGGCGAACGAAGCGCTCACGAGCGTCAACGTCGCCCCGAACGACGGCTTCTTCACGCCGGGCCGCTTCCGCGGCGCGTTCGATCCGGGTCAGCCGTGCTGGCTCGACGGCTGGAGTGCGGCCGACGAGTTCGGCTTCCTGCCGAACACGCTCTTCTGCTTCGACATGCTGCGCAACGGCAACCCGATCGCGAAGCTCGTCATCAAGAAGAACAACCCGCGCACGGCGACGATCGTGCAGAACGGTGTCGTTCTCTGCGACGAAGCCCCGCTCACGATCGTGAACCCGAGCCCGCAGACGGCCGAGTTCAGCTGCGGTGGCCCGACGGTCACGATCGTCAAGGACGGCCCGAACATCACGTGGTCGGCCGGTCCGTTCAACGGTACGCTCGAGCTGAAGTAATTCCGCTTTCGACGCGAATCGTCGTTTCGAGTGACATCTTGGAGGGGTCCCACTGCGGTGGGGCCCCTCTTTCCACATCCTTCGCACGCGGTTGGCGATTCAAATGATCCGCTAACACACGCGAAGTAGGCTGCCACCCCAAAAGCGTTCGTCTCTCCCGGCCGACCTCCCCGATCGGGCTTCTGGCCAACCCAATGCGGCCCCGGCATTCGGGCCGAAATCTCAACGAGCAAGGAACTATGGCTGCGAGAATCCCGTGGATCGCGGGCGTGCTCCTCGTCGGGGCCGTCGGCGCTTATTTCATCCTCGCTTCGGGCGGGAACCCTGCGCCGACCGATGCGGCGGCGCGTGTCGACAAGGCGCGCGAGGGCGCGTCGACGAGTGAACCGAGCGCCGCTGCTGCGGAGGATTGGCGGGGCGAGCTGCTCGACCTCGCACACCGCGCGGCCTCGTCGCTCCCGATCGAGCCGCACATCAAGAATCGTTCGCGCTTTCAGGGGCACGTCGTCGAGACCTGCTTGAAGGCGGACGATCCCGAGCGAGCCTTGAAGATCGCCGAAGACATCGCGAACTGGCGAAAAGGCGTCGCGCTAGCCGACTACGCGCTTTACCGTGCGTCTCACGGGGCGCCGCGTGACGAGGTCCAGCCGTTCCTCGATCGGGCTGCCACGATCGCCGACGAGACGGCCCAAGACGAGAACTCCCAAGCGTGGCGGATCGACCGCGTTCGAGCCTCGATCGCGAGCGCGATCCTCTGGTACGGAGACGAGCCCGACGCCGCGCCGTTCATGGCGGGGCTCGCCGCCTCGGAATTCACGAAGATCGATACGACGCTCGCGAAGCTCGTCGCGAAGGAGGGTGTTCCGGCGCGGCTCGAGAACATCGTGCACGCGTCGAAGGGATCGAGTCTCGATCGCCTACGGGGATTGCTCGCGGCGCTCGCCGAGCTCGATCGGCGGTTCGGAGCCGATGCCGCGCTCCTCGCGAAGATCGACGAAGCGATGCGCGCGGTATGGAAAGAGACGCCGCGCGCGGTCCGCATCGACCACTTGCTCGAAGGAGCGCACACCGCGCTCGATCGCGACGATCGTGCACGCGCGACGGCGCTGCTCGAGGAAGCCGACGAGATCGCCGGCCTTGCCGGCTGGTCGCCGCAAGACGCCGTGCCGATGCGCGCCCAGATGGCTCGCGTCCGTTACTTCACGGGCGCCGAGGAGGCTGCGATCCAAGAGCTGCAACAGGCGGTCCGGTTGTTCGACGAATCGGAGAAGCTGATCGTGGACATCTTCCGAGCCGAGGCGTTGCTTCCGGTCGCGATGGCATACCACGCGATCGGTGACCGAGAAGAGGCGTCGAAGCTGTTCGAACGTACGATCGCCGAGGCGATCCACAATCCCAACTCGAGGCCCCGTGCCGAGGACTTGTCCGAAATCTGCTGTGCGCTCGTGCTCGAAGGCATCGAGCCCGGCGACGCGCTCGAAGACAGGTTGCGAAAGGCCGTGGACGGGTTGGGCGCTCCGTGGTGACCGGTCGCTTCGGAGCTGCCGGGCTCGCGACGCTGGTCACGATATTCGGGGTCGTTTCGATCGTCCTCGCTCCGAAGGTGTCGGCGCAGGATCAGGTCGGTTCGATCCGCGGAGTGGTGAACGACAAGGAATTCAGAGTCACGCTCGCGGCCGCCGAGGTGCGGATCGTCGAGACCGGGGCGAAGGCGACCACTTCGCCCCAGGGGATCTTCGCGTTTCGGGACCTGCCCGCGGGCACGTACACGCTCATCTTCGCGAAGGAGGGGTATCTTCGGCAGGTGAAGTCGGACGTGTTGGTCGAGCCGGGGAAGGTCCGGGAGGTCGAGATTTGGCTCGGAGGCGATTTCACGGACATGCCGAACTACGTGGCCCAGGACGCGCTCGAGATTGGCGGCAGTAGCGAGGCCGGGCTGCTCGCACTTCGCTTCGAGAGTCCGGCGATGATCGACTCGATCGGGTCCGAGCTCATGAGCCAGGCGGGTGCGAGCGATGCGGCATCGGCGCTGCGCCTCGTGGCGGGCGCCTCGCTCCAGAACGGCAAGTCGGCCGTGATCCGCGGCCTTCCCGACCGCTACGTGAGTTCGCAAGTCAACGGAATGCGGCTGCCGACCGCCGACGAAGACAAGCGCGCGGTCGAGCTCGATCAGTTCCCCTCCGCGGTTATCGAGAGCATCCAGGTCAGCAAGACCTTCACGCCCAATCAGCAGGGCGACGCTTCCGGCGGTGCGGTCGACGTACGTCTCAAGGGAATCCCCAAAGAGACGATGTTCGAGCTCAAGACGCAGGTCGGCTACAACTCGAACGTGCGCGATCGCGACGACTTCCTCACGTACGATGGCGGAGGCGTCAACTTCTGGGGGCGGGATCGAAGCGGACGGCAGATCCAGTTCGATCGTCTCGGCGACGATTGGATCGGTGCCGTCGGCGTCTCCGAGGGGGATGCCCCGATCCAAGGCAAGTGGTCGTTCGCGGCCGGGCACGGCCACGAATACGACAGCGGCATTCGGATCGGCGGCTTCGCGAGCTTCTTCTACGAGCAGGACGCCTCGTACTACGACGACGGGATCGACGATTCGTGGTGGCTCACCGAACCGGGAGGCGAGCTCACACCGCAGTACAACCAGGGGACCCCGGCCGAGGACTTCAAGACGTCGCTCTTCGATCTCACGCAGGGCACCGAGACTG
>JAUIME010000976.1 GCA_030433195.1 bacterium | reverse complement strand
AGGGCAACACCGGGCTCCTGCGCGCGGCCGACCGCTTCACGTCCGCGGACGGCCCCTTCGACGAGTTCGCGCGCAACGCGATCCAAGACGCGATGCGGCGCTTCACGCGCGAATACGGACGCATCATTCGTGTCCCCGCCGCGCAGCTGAAGCTGCTGCGGGCTCTCGCCGAGTACCGACGTTCGTTCTTCAACGCCGAAGGGCGCGAGCCCGACGAGACCGAAGCCGCGGCGCATCTCGGGATCACGACCGAAGAAGTCCGGGTCCTCGAGCGCCTCGAGCGCGCGCCCTCGTCGCTCGACGAACCCACCGACGACGACGAGTCCGCTTCGATCGGCGAGATGCTCGAAGACCCGTCGCAGCCCACTCCGCTCACGTCCACGCACGAGACGCTCCTGCGACGCCGTCTCGCCGAGGCGCTGCGCACACTGAGCGTCCGCGAGCGCAATGTGCTTCGCTTGCGATTCGGTCTCGGCCGCTGCCGTCCGCACACCCTTCCCGAAGTGGCGGAAGTCTTGCGCGTATCGGCGTCGCGAGCTCGCAAGCTCCAGTCCAACGCATTCCGCAAGCTCCAAAACTCGGAGCTGCGCGCCGAGCTCGAAGCCCTCCTCGACGACGCCGACTGACCGTCGCAGCGTCGCCCGCTCGCAACGCCTCCTCGCGTCAATCCTCCAGCAGCAACGGTCCGAGGACGTATTGCGGATCCCGGTTTCCCGATCCGAGTTCGAGGCCGTCGAGCACACCCTCCACGTGCAGTTCGAATCGTTGGAATTCGGTGAGATCGAGCAACCTACGCGTTCTCACCGCTCGACATTCGTCGAGCTTCCGATCGGGGTCAGGGCATCGCGAGATCGCGCCACGCACGATAGTTCGCCGAGAGCCCGAGGCGATCGAGATGTTCGGAGTCGACCGGACAGAGATTGGTCTCGTCGGGCTCTTCGTCGAGAGGCCGTTCGTACGTGAGAGCGTTGGCCGCATGGACGATCGTCACGCAGTCGAGGCGATCGACGCCTGCACGCGAGGGCTCGTGGTGATAGCGGATGCCGCGTACGACATCGTCCGAGAGCCCCCACAACGCCATGAGGAAGCCGCCGACCTCGGCGTGCGTCGCACCGAACACGATGCGTTCGGCATCCGCGATCGAGATGTCGTCTTCACGCGCCATGCGGCACGCCTTCACATAGCTGTCGGGGGCGTGCATCGCGAGGATGAGCTTGCCGACGTCGTGCAGGACGCCGCCGAGAAAGGCATCGTCGACTTCGGTCTTCTCGAGGTTCTCGTGACGGGCGATCCCTTGCGCGAGTGTCGCAACTCGCAAGCTGTGATCCCACAGCGACCCGACCGTGAGTTCGGCCACGTGCACGCGCTCGAACTGAGCGAAGACGCGCGCCGAGAGCACGAGCGCCTTCAACATGTCGATGCCGAGGTAGATCGACGCCCGCATC
>JAUIME010000975.1 GCA_030433195.1 bacterium | reverse complement strand
ATCCGGCCGCGCGTCCGATCGAAGTCGTCGCGCTTCCCGAGCCGCCTCCCGATTTCGAGGAGGTCGTTCCCGACGTCGAAGAACAAATCATCGAAGACGCCCCCGTGCTCGATGACCCGCTTCGCGAGATCGACGATCCGCTGCCCGAGGTCGAAGACCTCTCCGAGTCGAGCGACGACAGGGCCGACTCGCCATCCGATTCGATGTTCGATGCGATGCCCGTCCTCGGGCTCGGTAACGGAGCGGGCGGGTTGTTCACGGGGCGCGGCAATCGTGGCGGAACCCGCGGCCGCGATGCGCATCAAGCCGCGTTGGAGGACGCGCTCGCGTGGCTCGCCCGTCATCAGAGTGCGTCCGGGGCATGGGACTGCGACGGCTTCGGACACTTGTGCGAGCATGGCGTCACCGACGGCGGTGGCTTTCCGACGCACGACGTGGGCGTCACGGGGCTCGCGCTTCTCGCGTTCCTCGGGGCGGGGCACACGCATCTCGACGACGGCGAGTACGGCGCGGCCGTGAAGCGCGGCGTCAAGTGGCTTCGGTCACAGCAAGACGCCGAGGGTTGCATTGGATCGCGGTTGCAAGAGAACTCGATCTACGGGCATGCGATCGCAGCGCTCGCGCTTGTCGAGGCGTACGGGATGACGCAGTCGACCGTGCTCCGCACGCCCGCGCAGCGCGCCGTCGACTACGCGCATGCGTGCAAGAATCCGCGACGCGCGTGGCGCTACGGATGCCGTTCGGGTGAGAACGACACGTCGGTGACGGGTTGGATGGTGATGCTCATGAAGTCGGCGCGCGGTGCCGGCCTCGACGTTCCCACGCGTGACGGGATCGACGTGGTCGAGTATCTCGACGACATGACGGACGAGCTCGGACGCGTCGGCTACACGCAGCGCGGTCAGCGGCCGGTGCGCCCCGCGGGACGCGCCGAGCAGTTCCCCGACATCTACACCGAGTCGATGACGTCGGTCGGGATCCTCTCGCGCGTATTCCTCGGCGAAGAGCCCGCGACCAGCGAGCCGATCCGACGTGGCGCGAAGCTCGTGGCCGCGACGCGTCCGGTCGACGACGCACCGCGGCTCGATTTCTACGCGTGGTACTACGGCACGCTCGCGATGTACCAGGTGGGCGGCGCGTCGTGGAAGTCGTGGGATCAGTCGATGAAGCGCGTCGTGCTCGATCGGCAGCGCCGTGACGACGGCTGCGAGCACGGCTCGTGGGATCCGGTCGACGCGTGGGGCGAGGAGGGCGGCCGCGTCTACGCCACCGCGATGCTCGCCATGTGCCTCGAGGTCACGTACCGTTACCCGCGCGTCTTCGGTGTGCGCTGAGCCGTCCGGAGCCGTGCTTCAAGCGCGTCGCGTCTCGATGTCGATAGTGCGAAGGGCCCCGGATGCGCGAGATTGCCGCGCATCCGGGGAAACTTCGCCTGACGACGAAGAGA
>JAUIME010000224.1 GCA_030433195.1 bacterium | reverse complement strand
CGGCACGCTTCGGCGCCGGCGCGGTCTGGGACGCATTCACCTTCGCCTGGACCTTCCCCAACACGTTCCGCCGCCTCTTCGGTGAGGGCGCGCTCGCGTCGGCCTTCATCCCGACGCTCACCGAGGTGCGCGAGAACGAGGGCGACGAAGGCGCCGAACGCCTCGTGAACGCGGTATTCACGGTGCTTCTGATCGGCCTCACGGCGATTACGGTGCTCTCGCTCCTGCCGCTGTTCGTCGTCTCGCCGCAATCGCTCGAGGGTATGGTCAACGTCGACAAGCTCGACCTGATCGTGCGCTTGCTGCAGGTGATGGTGCCGTATCTGATCCTCATCTGCATCACGGCGTTCCTCGGGGCGGTGCTGCAAACGCTCGGGCATTTCGCGGCGCCCGCCGCCGCCCCCGTCTTGCTCAATCTGTGTTGGATCGCGGCTCTGTTCGGGATCTGTCCGGCGTTCGGCCCGTTGCCGTCGCAGCAGATCTTCGGGGTCGCGGTCGCGGTGCTCGTCGGCGGGCTCCTGCAGATCGCGGTGTGCCTGCCACCGCTGTGGCGGCAAGGCGTGCGCGTGCGGCCGACGCTCGACTTTCGGCATCCCGCGATCCGGCGCATGTTCCGGATCATGTTGCCGATCGTGCTCGGGATGGCGCCCACGCAGCTCAACATCCTGTTCGATCGCCTCATCGCCGAAGCGCTCGTGCCCGGCGACGGCGCGAACTCGGCGCTCTACTACGGGACGCGCATGATGCAGTTCCCGCTCGCGCTCGTCGGCATCGCGATGGCGACGGCGGTGCTGCCGACGCTCGCGAAGCTCGCGGCGCGCGCGGACAGCGTGGCGATGCGCCGCACGCTCGGTTCCGCGGTCGGCATGACGGGGTTCGTCGCGATCCCGGCCGCGGTCGGGCTCATCGTGCTCGCCGAGCCGATCGTGCGATTCTTGTTCGAGCGGGGGCATTTCGACGCGACGGCGACGAACGCCACGCGCAGCGTGATCTGGGGCTACACGCTCGGGATTCCGGTGATCTGCGTGCAGCAAGTGGTGACGCGCGCGTTCCACGCGCGAGGCGACTCGCGAACGCCGGTGCGCGCGGCCGTGATCGCGATGCTCTGCAACCTCGCCTTCAACCTGGCACTCGTGGGGCCGCTCCAAGAGACGGGGCTCGCGCTCGCGACGTCGCTCGCGGCCGTCGTGAACCTCGCGATTCTCGTCACGGCGCTGCGTTCGAAGATCGGCGCCTTCGTCGATCCCGGCTTCACGGTGCGGATCCTGCGCACGATCTTGAACGCGGCCGTGATGGGGGCGTGCTGCGTGGGGATCTACTTGCTCGTGTCGGGACTGCCGCTCGGTCCCGAGAGGTTCGTGCGGCACGGAATCGAGGCGCTGGTGCCCGTTCTCGGTGGGTTGATCGCGTACTGGATCGGCGCGGCCGTGCTCGGTGTTCCCGAGTATCGCGAGCTGTGTCGTGTTTTCCGTGAGCGGACGAAGGACAAGACATCGTGATCGTGGGGAACGCGAGATGAGCGAACGAGACGACGTCCCGGGCGCGCGGCTCGATTCGGCCGGCCACTTCGGCACCGCGGTGTATCGCCGGATCGTCGAAGCGCTCGAGCGTGGCGAACCGGCGGCGCTCGCGTCGGTGATCGGCGTGCGGGGCTCGTGTCCCGGGCGCCATGGAATGAAGATGCTCGTCGCACGCGACGGCTCGGTCGTCGGCACGGTCGGCGGCGGCATGATGGAGGACGCCGTGATCGCGATCGGCCGGCGTGTGATGGACGAGGGCGCGCCGCGTCGCGAGACCATGAGCCTCATGCCCGAGGACGGAGACCGCGTCGGGATCTGCGGCGGTCAGATGGAGGTGTACGTGGAACCGATCGGAGTGCCCACGGTGTATTTGTTCGGCTCGGGACATGTCGCGCACGCGGTGGCGCGCATCGCGGCCGCGGCCGGCTTCCGCGTCGAGGTGTTCGACGACCGGCGCGAGTTCGCGACGGCCGAGCGTTTCCCGGAGGCCGCGGCGATCCACGTCGGCCGTTTCGAAGAGATCTTCGCGGCCGTGCAGCCCGGCCCGTTCGCGTACGTTTGCCTCATCACGCGCGGCTACGCGACCGACGAAGCCGTGCTCGAGCTCGCTCTCGGCGGCGGCCCGTACCGTTACCTCGGCATGATCGGCAGCCGCAACAAGATCGAGACCGTCTACAAGTCCCTTCGCGAAAAGGGGATATCGCAGGATGCTCTCGACTTGGTGCGGGCCCCGATCGGTGTCGAGATCGGTGCCGAGACGCCGGGAGAGATCGGCGTGAGCATTGTCGCCGAACTCATCGCCGCGAAGTACGTTAAAGAGTAGCCGAGGCGAGGCTTCCGGCGGGTTGACGCCGCCCGGGGCCGGGCCTAGGATGTCGGGTTCCGGACCGCGAGATCGGTTCGACAAACCGCCGCTTTCCAGGAGCGGCTTCTCGATCCCATCGAGACGTTCACTCACGAGAGAAGAAAAAAGGCAGGAGGCACCATGATCCGCTCCGGTTTCGTCTTCGCGTTCGTCGTCGCGACCCTGGTCGCGCTTCCCGCGGTTGCGCAGGATTCCGACCGCATTGTCCAGAAGGACGGCCAGCTCTTCCCGAGTGAGTCGAGCAACCAGCGCATCAAGGTGACCAAGGAGACGTACAAGGGCGTCGAGTATCAGCTCGAGACGGCCGGAATCGAAGTGACGTCTTCCATGGACATCGCGAAGGTCGATCGCGTCGACTATCGCCGTCACCGTGGCTACGACGCCGCGATGGACCTCTACAAGGAAGGCGACTACAGCTCCGCGATCGAAGCGCTCGAGCCGCTGACCTCGCGCGACTCGCCGCAATGGCTGAAGCAGTACTCGCTGTTCCACATCGCCGAGGCGACGTTCAAGCTCGGCGACTACGACGCGGCGATCAAGGCCTACGAACGTCTGCAGAGCGAAGTGAGCGACAGCGTCTTCGTGCCGACGGCGCAGCTGCGCATCGGTCAGGCGCTCGTGCAGCAGAACAAGCTCGAAGACGCGCGTAGCGCATTCACGAAGCTCAAGCGCGATACCGACGGCAAGGGCTACGCGCCCGAGTTCGAGTACCGTGCCGAGCTCGGACTCATCGGACTCGACGAGAAGACCGGGAACTTCTCGGTCGCGAAGTCGTCGCTCGAGCGGCTCCAAGCGCAGGTCGGTGACCAGTACCCCGCGATCGCGGCCGAGTGCCGGCTCCGGATCGGCAACGTCTTCATTCGAGAGGGCGACTATCGCAAGGCTCAGGATTACTTCCAGGCGATCCTCGAGAGTGGAACGAGCGACAAGCCGGTCATCTATGGCGCCTACAACGGGCTCGGTCAGAGCTACTTCGCGCAGAGCAAGTTCAAAGAGGCGCTTCGGGACTGCTACCTGCGGGTGGTGATCATGGACGATCAGGAGGGCGACGTTCCGATCGACGTACTCGCCGAGTCGCTGTACTGGTCGGGTCGTTGCTGGGATCAGTTGCGCAACGAAGCGCCCGAGTACGCCAAGTACGCGCGCGACCTCTACCGCGAGGTGATTCGCAAGGCGCCCGGTTCGTACTACGCGAACGAGGCGAGAAAGCAGATCCGCCGCTAACGGCGTATCGTGGCGCGTCCATTGAAGTGGCTCGATTGGCTGGTCTTTCAGCTGGTCTATTTCTTCCTGTATCCGATCGTTCGCGCCTGGTATCCGATCCGGGTCGAGGGCCGGCGTCGTTTTGGCGCCGGCCGGCCCGTGGTTCTCGCGCCGAACCACGTGTCGTTTCTCGACCCGATCCTGCTGCAAGCCGCGCTGCCGCGGCGCATCACCTACCTCATGACGGATCTCTACTACGGGATCCCCGGCCTCAACTGGGTCTTTCGGCGGATCGGCTGCATCCCCATCAAGCAGGAAGGGTCGCAACTCAACGCGATCCGCCGCGGGATCGAGGCGCTCGAGCGCTATCGGCTCGTCGCGATCTTTCCCGAAGGCACGCGCAGCTTCGACGGCAAGCTGCAGCAAGGGTTCGCGGGCGCGGCGACCATGGCGCAACGCGCGCGCGCGATCGTCGTACCCGTCGCGATCGTGGGGACGTTCGAGTCGCTGCCGCGAGGTTCTTTCTGGCCGCGCCGCTCGTGCGTGACCGTGCGCTTTGGCGAGCCGATCGACTTCGAAGCGATCGGCACGAAGCGTCCGCGCGAGATGACCGAGATCATCATGCAACGCATCGGCGAGCTGCTCCCTCCCTCGTACGTTTCGTGATGCCGCCTGCGTCGTGCGCCGCGAGTCCGCGCACGCTTCGCGACCACTCCTCGACTCGCGTACGGCTTCGGATCCGCGCGTACCGTGAAACTCCGCGCAATCGTGTAACCGAGGCGCCCAACGTCCGACTAATTCCCCGCTGACGGACGAGTGAGATGCGGCGCGCCTCGGCGCTTCGCACCGAAGCTCGTCGCCGGCTCGACCGACACGACGTCGTCGCGATTCGCACGAGTCGTTCGAGCCACCGTTCACGACCCGGCCTTCCGGCCTGCGTCCACGCTGCTCGCGTACACCGCACCCACCCTCCGTGGAGATGCTCCGTCTACGCCGAGCGGCGCGATCGCACCGGTGCGGCCGGGCTCGTGGTTCCCGACGAGCGGAGGAGACGAGAGCCATGGAGAGTCACGTGCAGAGCGACGTCCGACGATCGTTGTCGGGCGACACGAAAGCGTTCGGGCGTCTCATGGACGAGTACGCCGCGCCGCTACGCGGGTACTTGCAACGCATGGTGGGCGACTTCCACGCATCGCAAGATCTCGCACAAGAGACGTTCCTGAAGGCCTACACGTCGCTGCGCAATCTCGATTCGCCGCCGGCGTTCGGGTCGTGGTTGTTCCGCATCGCGTTCCACGTCGCGGTCGACTTCCAGCGCAGCCGTGATCTCGGCACCCAGTCGCTCGAGGCGCACGGTGCCGCGGTACCCGATCCCGAATCCGAAGAGTGCCCGCCGCTCGAGCGCGACGAGGAGCAGCGCAAGCAGTACGACGCCGTCGTGCGCGCCGTGGCGAGCATGCCCGAACGCTACGGGCTCGTCGTCGTGCTGCGCTATCTCGAGCAGCAGACCTACTTCGAGATGGCGCAGCTCCTCAATCTCAGCCTCGCCAACGTGAAGGTCCGGCTCCATCGAGCCCGGAAGATGATCCGTCACAAGGTCGCCGTCGACGCGGCGTCCGAAGTCGAGAGTCCGAATCCGAAGACAAAGGGAGGAACCGAGTCATGAGAGCACGAGAAGAAGGGACGAAATCCGTGGTGCGGCGAAGCGTCGCCACGAGCTTCGCTGCGGCCCTCGCCATCGCGGCGTTCGCGAGCGTGAGCACGGTCGTGACGCACGCGGCCGTTGCCGCGCCCGCCGTCGCGCGGCAAGACGATGCACCGGCCGAAGGGCCGAAGAACGCGAAGGCTCAGATGAAGGCGGCCTATGCGGTGAAGAAACAGAGCCACAAGAAGGAGGGCGACGAGAAGCAACGCATCCTGCTCGCCGCGGTCGAGGAGTATCGCAAGGTGCTGTCGATGTTTCCGGACGACCGCGAGCAGGGCGCGCTCGCGACGTTCCGCATCGGCGAAATCCACCGCACGCTGCGCGACACCGAGGCCGCCACGCGTGCGTTCCAGGCCGTGTTGACGTTCGACGAGCAGCACAAGACGGTGGCGCGGGCGTTCCTCGAGCTCGGTCATCTCGCGCGTCGCGACAAGCGCATCGACGCCGCGGTGCAACTCTACGAGCAGGTTGTCCGCCAGTGTCCCGAGGTGCGCGACCAGGGCGCCCGCGCGCTCACGTGGATCGCGAAGTGCAAGCTCACGCAAAAGTTCTTCGACGAAGCACGCCAGCCGCTGCGCACGATCATCGACGACTACACCGACGAGACGAAGACCGCTTTGTCGGCCTATGATCTGCTCGCCAAGACCTACATCGACGAAGGCAACCTGAAGATGGCGGCCGAGATCCTCGGGCAGTGCCGCGAGCGATACGAGCGCCTCGAAGCGAGTGGCGACAAGGCGTACCTCGGCATCGGCGATCGCATCGCGAAGCTCAAGTCGTGGAAGAAGCTCGAAGAGGCGCGCCGCGAGGCGTCGGGAGACGACGAAGCCGACGAGTCGGAAGACGATTCGACGGAAGGCGGGGGTGCGGGGACGCGCTGAGCCGCGCGAGACGAGACGAGACGAAACGAAAGCGGGCGGCCCGCCGTGATGGCGGTCCGCCCGATGTGTCGTTTCGTCGGTCGTCGCGGGTGGATCGGTCCGCGTTGCGGCGCCGGTCCGTGCTCTGAGGAGCGCGGTCAGCTGTCCCCGGAGCCGGAACTCGGGACGCCGATGCCTTCGTAGCTGAAGCCGATCTTCTCGAGCTGCTTCATGTCGTAGATATTGCGGCAGTCGAACATGGCCGGCGTGCGCATGGCCTTGTGGATCGCTTCGAAGTCGGGCTTGCGGAACTCGTTCCACTCGGTGACGAGCACGAGCGCGTCGGCGCCTTGAACGGCGTCGAGCGGTCGAGCGCAATACTCGATGCGGTCTTCGAAGATCTTCTTCGCCTCGTGCGCTGCCTCGGGGTCGAAGGCGCGAACCGTCGCGCCGCGCGAGAGGAGTTCTTCGATGATCGTGATCGCGGGCGCTTCTCGCATGTCGTCGGTGCGCGGCTTGAAGGCGAGCCCCCAAATCGCGAACACCTTGTCCGAGAGGTCCTCGCCGAATCGCTTCACGATCTTCGGGATCATGAATCGCTTCTGCTCGGCGTTGACGGCTTCGGTGGCGTCGACGATCTGCATCGAGTAGCCGACCTCTTCGGCCGTCTTGCAGAGCGCCTTCACGTCCTTCGGGAAACACGAGCCGCCGTAGCCGGGGCCCGGGAACAAGAACGAGAAGCCGATGCGCGCGTCCGAGCCCACGCCTTGGCGCACGAGATTGACGTTGGCGCCCACGCGTTCACACAGTCGCGCGATTTCGTTCATGAACGAGATGCGCGTCGCGAGCATCGCGTTGGCGGCGTACTTCGTGATTTCGGCGCTCTGCGGATCCATGTGGTAAATCGGCTTGCCGGTGCGCACGAACGGCGAATAGAGCTCGTTCATGACCTCGGCGGCACGATCCGAGCGCGAGCCGATGACGACGCGGTCGGGGTACATGAAGTCGTCGAGCGCCGTGCCTTCCTTCAGGAACTCGGGGTTCGACACCACGTCGAACGGCTGGTCGGTCGCCTTGGAGAGCACGTCGGTGACCCTCGTGTTCGTGCCGACGGGCACGGTGCTCTTCAGCACGACGACCTTGTAGCCGTTCATCGCGGCGCCGATCTGCTCGGCAACGGCGACGACGTGGCTCAGGTCGGCCGACCCGTCCTCGCCTTCGGGCGTGCCGACGGCGATGAACACGACGTCCGCCTCCCGCACCTGGCAGTTCGAGGGGAGCGAGAGTACAGGCGGCGTGTCACTGCTGATCAGGTTCGCCACCCCAAAGAAGCCTTCCCACAGACCGATCGTCTTCAGGTGGGCCGGCTCCGCTCCGGCTGCTTCCAGCTGGTTCTTCAGCCGGGACACAATCTCCAGCAGCAGCGTGTCGAGGGCAAACGCGTCCGTGGCCGTCACCCGCACGGTGACTTGGCGGAGCCCCGTACTGGCCGGGCTGGAGTCGATCTCAACCAAGTCCTCGCCCGGCACGTCCTCCCAGACATTCAAATCCTGGGAACGTTGCAAGGTGTAGTCGAGCGTCGCCTCATCGCT
>JAUIME010000223.1 GCA_030433195.1 bacterium | reverse complement strand
ACTCCTTCGACGTCCGAAGCGTCAACAACGCGACGCCGACCGCGATCAACGCCCCGGCCGCGAGCAATCCGCGCGGCACGGCTTCGTCGAGCAGGAGAACCGCGACCGGCACGCCCGTCACCGCCGCGACCGATCCGATGAGACTCAAGTACACGGGGCCGCCGGCGTCTTGGAGCAAGAAGAAGAAGTGGTACGCGGCCGCGAACGTGAGCGCTTGCGCAGCGAGCAACGCGAACACGACGCCCGGCTCGGCAGGAATGCCGAGCGTGAAGATGCCCGACTCGTCGCCGAGGATCGCCATCGCGATGCCGAACACGACGACGATCCCGCCGCCGGCGCCGAGCATCAGCGGTGCGAGCGACTCCGGCGATGCACCCTTCGGCCATCGCAACGTGCGATAGAGATTGCCCGCTGCGAGCAGCACGGGCGCCAGCAACGACATGGCCACCCAGAAATCGGCGTCGCGAGGTTCGCTCAGCTTGTACACCGCGAGAATCGCGCCGCCGCCGAGCGCCAACACGACTCCGAGCGCACGCGCCGCATCGAAGCGCTCGATGCGAAGCAGCAGCGCGCCGAGGTACGTGTAGAGCGGGGGGAACACGAGCGAGAGCACCACGAAGGCAGCGCCGACATGGGGCACCGCCGCGAAGAGCATGAGCTGCGGCGCTGCGATGGTCAGGAATCCCGCGACGAGCGAGTACTCGACGAGCGCCCGCCGCGAGACGTTCGACGCCGTGCCCTTGCGCCGGATCCAAAGGCCGAGCATCGCCGACGCCCCGAGAATCGGCCACGCCAGAAACGCCAGCGGACTCACGCCGCGATCAAGCGCGATCTTCGTGAGGTTGGTGGTGAGACCGATCAGAAAACCGGTCACGATCAGGAAGACGAGAGGACGCAAGCGCGGAGCTCCGGCAGGTGGCGAAAGTCAGGGACTCGCGACCCGCAGCACGACGGGCTCGTTCGGGTCGCTTCACATCCGGGACGAAGCCGCACCGGAGACTCTGCACCGTAGCACGCCGCCGCCACGGATCTCACGCTCCCTCGACATCAACGTGCTGCGCGGGTGTCACACCTGATCGATCCGTGCGGGCCGCGTCGCATCAAGAAGTTCGATGACCGAAGCCGTCCGGCGACGGACCGCCGTTGCCGCCGCTCGTGAGCACCGAGTCGTCGCCCGTGCGCTGCCAGACGTCGAGGCGCTGCGCGAGATCGGCGATGCGTAGCGCGTGCGTCGGGTCGTCGATCGCGTTATCGAGCTCCCACGGGTCGACGTCGAGGCGATAGAACTCGCGCTCGCCCGTGAACAATTCGAGCAGCTTCTCGTTCGGCGTGCGGATGCCGCGCCACGACGGAATCGGGCGCGCCGGAGTCCCTTCGGCGACGTAGTTGAACATCTCGTAGTAGATCTCGTCGTGGATCGGGTCGTTCGACGTGAACGTCGGCGCGAGGCTCGTGCCTTCGACCGCGTGCGTCGGCGTGGCGCCCGCAAGATCGAGGAGCGTCGACGCGATGTCGATGTTGGTCGAGACGAGATGCGGGTACGACTTGTTCGCCGGAATGCGGCTTCGGTTGTTCGACGCGGCTGCGAGCAACACGCGCACAGACTTTTGGTACGGCGCCTTCTTCGACTCCCACCGATGGTCGCCGAACAAGTAGCCGTTGTCGTCCGTCACGAGGAAGATCACGTCGTCTCGGCCGAGCGTTTCGAGCTCGTCGGCGATCGCGGTCAATGCGTCACCGATCGAAAGGACACACCGCGCCGCATCGCGGAACCGCGCGTCGACGGCTTGCTCCTTCTCGGGCGGCCAATCCTGATCGCGCACCCACTGCGGTTTGTCAGATGCGTCGGGCTCCGCATACGCGGGCGTCCGCGGCGCCTTCACGTTCTCGAGCTCGTTCGCGTGGCGCGGCGCGGGCACCGAAGGCACGTGCGGCGCCGACGGCGCGAAGTACAGCACGAAAGGCTTCCCGTCCGGCGCCGCGCGCAAGATGTCGAGCGCGTGATCGCGCAGCACGTCGGTCTGGTAGTCCTCCTCGGCACTCCCGTACGCGATGTCGGTCCCGTTCTCGTTCAGCGTGTAGTCGAAGTAAGGCCCCTCGGTCTTGATGACGATGCTCTGGTCGAGATCGGGAATCGGAACGCCGCCCACCTCGGCGTACCCGTTCATGTACCGGCCGACGAAACCCGTGAAATAACCGACGTCCTTCAGCCATCGGAAGAACGTCTTCTCGTTCCATCCGCGCGAGTGGAACGCGGGCGCACCGCCGTTGTCGGCGCCCGGCGGGAAGTCCTGATTCAGATGAACGCCGTGTTGGTGCGTGTACAACCCCGTGAGCAAACTCGATCGCGAAGGGCAGCACCAAGGCGTCGTCACGTTCGCATCGCGGTATCGCACGAAGCGGTAGCCGAGATCCCGAACCATGTGCCGCCCCGCAGGCAGCAGATACTTCATGAGCTTCTCGCTCATGTCGTCGGTGTTCACGATCACGAAGCTCGGTCGATTCCCCATCTCATCACCTTTGGCAGTTGTCATGCTCGGTGGTTTCGCTATTCGAACGGCGACGTCGAATTGTCTTCCGTCGTGAGCAAGCGCAGGAGTCGAGTATGCACGAACAGTTTCTCACGTCCGCGCTTCTCCTCCTCCAAGATTCCGATCTCCTCGAGCAACTTGAGGTAACGCGACGCGGCCTGACGTTGTGCCACGTCGCGGTCGACGAGATGCAGGATTCTGCAGTAGGGATTCTCGAAGAGGACGTCGGCGAGCTCGCGACTGTAGATCCTCGGCAACTTCTCGCGGATCCGCTCGACGGTCTGTTCCTGAAGACGTCGAATCGCCGCGATCTTGTCGAGCGTCCACCGACCGGTCTCACGGATGCCCTCGATCATATAGAGCAGCCATGATTCCCAGGCGCGATCCTTTGTCACGCCGAGTAGCTTCTCGTAGTACTCGTCCTTGCTCCGGATGACATGGCGGCTCAGATACAGGATCGGGAAAGGCAAGAGCCCCCATTGGACGAGGAAGAGACTGTTCAAGACTCGACCGGTCCTTCCGTTGCCGTCGACGAAGGGATGAATCGCCTCGAACTGGTAGTGGCCCGCGGCTAAACGGATGAGCGGATCGAGTTCGTCACGCTCATGCATGAAGCGCTCCCAAGCTCCGAGTTGGTCGCGAAGGAGCTGTTCGCCTTCGGGTGGCGAATAAACGACATCACCGGTCTTCGTGTTCGCCAGTTGAGTTCCCGGCACTCGTCGAACGGCAATCTCTTGCCCCTTGATTGCGCTACAGACGGTTTCGGCGGTACGCGTGTTGAGGGGATGACGCTCGAGGTCGCGGAAGCCGTCGACGAGCGCAAGTCGATAGCGATGTGCTTCGCGCGTTGCAGGATCCGTGGTGGCGACGGCATCGAGAGTCTCGAACAGTCGATCCGCCGTAGTGACAATGTTCTCGATCTCCGAACTCGCTCGAGCTTCGAGCAACGGGAGCGTGTTGATGAGCATGCGTGGATTCGGAATCAGCTCACTCGCCTGCTTGAGCTCGGCCAAAGCAGCCCGGGCCTCGATGCAAGCGCGGAGTACCGGTCGCGATTCGAGCCGACCCGACGGCGGCAGATCCGGGAGCGCATTGTAGGGTCGATCCGGACGCCACGGAGATCCCAATATGTCGCTACAATTCGGTTCTGTCGACATGTTTTCAACATATGTCGCTGGCCACGCCATATCAACCCGATAGGGCAGGACGTGCATTCCAGGCTGCCAACAAACTCGCAATGCCATACTAATAAGAAACTTAAGAATGCAGCCACGGCCGAAACTCGCCGTCCGGACCTCTGCAGCTTCGAAAAGAATCTCCGGGAATCACTCGCCATATACGACACGCTGTCGTATTGTCACGACAGACTGTCGGAGGTAGCCATGACATCCCCTCATCTCGCCAATGCCGAGCTCGCCGTGATGGAGGTTCTCTGGGACGAGGACCGCGCGACGGCTCGGGCGATTCGTGACCGGTTGTACCCGGATGCGACGAAGGCGCAGCACGGCACCGTGCAGCGGTTGTTGCAGCGGCTCGAGGACAAGGGCTTCGTGACGCGTGATCGCACGTTGCCCGTGCATCTGTTCGAAGCCGCGATTTCGCGCGAGAGCTACGCGAGCAGTCAACTCGAGTCGCTCGCCGACAAGCTCACGGGCGGCTCGATCGCGCCGTTGCTCACGCACCTCGTCGAGAACGACCGCATTTCGGAGCGCGACATCGAGTCGCTGCGCCGCCTCCTCGACAAGAAGCGCGAGGACGGATCATGATCGACTGGATCCTGCAGTCCGGCATCAACAACGCCGTCATCGCGCTCGGGATCGCCCTCCTTGCGCGCGCCGTGCAGGCAACGGGCAAGCGGCCGGGTCTGGCGCATCTTCTGTGGCTGCTCGTGCTCGTGAAGCTCGTCACGCCGCCGATCGTGTCGGTGCCGCTCGTTCCCGTGCCGGGCCTTCAAGCGACGGCATCCGCGCAGACAGCACCGCTCGCGAGCTTCGACGCCCTCGCCCGCATCGACGTCTCGGACCTCGCCGGCGTCGAACCGATCGATGCAGGGAGCCTCGTCGCCGCGCCCGCGCCAACCGGACTCGACGTGCGCTTCGGGTTGCTCGTTGCATGGGGGTTCGGAAGCCTCGTGATCCTTGCGATTTCCGGGGCGCGCGTGTCGCGCTTCCATCGAACCCTCGCGCGTGCGGCGCGCACCGCCCCTCCCGGCGTGCAAACCCTCGCAACGTCGGTCGCGACGAAGCTCGGCATGCGGCGCGCACCACAGATCGTCACCACGTCGGCACGCATCGCGCCGCTCGTGTGGAGCTTCGGGCCGCGCGCACGAATCGTCATCCCCGACTCGCTCTGCGATGCCGACGCAACGCGCGACGAGGCCCCGCGCCACGAAACGCTGCGATGCGTCCTCGCGCACGAGATCGCTCACGTCCGTCGCCACGACCCGCTCGTGCGATGGATCGAATGGGCGGCCTGCGTCTCGTTCTGGTGGAATCCCGTCGTGTGGTGGGCCCGCCGGAACCTCCGCGCCAACGAAGAACTCTGCTGCGACGCGCTGGCGCTCGAGAGCCTCGCGTCGAAGCCCGAAACCTACGCGAGATCGATCCTGGCCATGGTCGAGCTCGTCGCGTCCCGTACGATGCGTCCGCCCGCTGTAGCGAGCGGCATCGACGGCGGCGGAATCCTCGAAAGGAGATTCGAGATGATCTTGTCCGAACGGCGCATTTCCCTCTTGTCGCGACGCGCGACGGCCGCCCTGTTGCTGAGCTCTTGCCTGGTCCTCCCCCTCGGCCTCGCGTATGCGACGCCCTTCGCCGATCCGGCGGACCCGGCGACGCAAGACGAACGACCGCACGACCGGCGCACCCAGGACCATCGTGAGACCAGCGCGATGCATCGCGCTCACGAGTTCCTGCGCAATCACGAACGCATGAACCACCTCACCGACGATCACCTGCATCGCGTCTTCCAGGCGATGCCGCGCATCATGCACGAAGTCCTGAAGGAAGGCGACGCGTTCGAGCTCGATCCGCAGATGCGCGAGCATTTGAGCACGGACGTCGGACTGACGCACGAGCAGATCGAACTCGTCGTCGGAGTATCGCGCCGGGTCGCGCCCGCGGTCCGCGACGACGAACGCACGAAGGACATCATGGCGGCGCTGCGCAAAACCGAAGCGTACCTGCGCGAAGCGGACGCAACACGCGATCTCGACGACGACCAAATCGCCGGACTCATGCAGATCGTCCGACGCCTCGTACACGGAATGCTCACGAGCGACGGCAGCTTCCCGCTCGACGAGGCGGCGCGCACGGCGACCGCCGCACGGCTGAACATCACCAACGAGCAGCTCGACCTCGCGATCGGGATCGCGAAGTCGATCGCGCATCATGCGTTGGCCGAGCCCGAGAACGAACTCCACGCGCACTTGAAGAAACTCGGCGTCGACGAGACGATCGTCCACGGCATGCTCGCACGCCTCTACGAAACCGGCGTTACCCGCGACCAGTCCGAGGAAGTTCTCGGCGTGATCGTGCGGATCGTCCACGCAAAGCTCGAACACGCAAAGCTCGAACACGCAAAGCAGGCCAACGGCGATCGCGCAACGTCCGGTGACATCGACGCGCGGCTGCGCGACCATCTCGAAAGCGCGCTCGGCCTCTCGGAGGAGCAAATCGATACCGTAATCGGCCTCGCCGATCGCCTCGCGGCGCACGCCGCCGAGCAACACAAGAAACACCACGAAGCCGCGCTCGAGAAGCACCACGCCGCGCTTCACGACGTCATGAAGAAGATCCGCGCCGCGGTCGAGCACGGTGACCTCACGCCCGACGAAGCCAAGGCGAAGATCGAAGCGATCCACGAGAAACTGCGTCACGCGGGAGGATCGAAAGCGAAGCACGATCCCGAAGCGATCCGGCGCAAGATCGAGGCGGCCGTCGAATCGGGCGACCTCACGCGTGAAGAGGCCGACTCGAAGCGCCGCGCCCTTCGCGGGATGCACGGCAAGCGCCGCGACATCTGATCGCGCCGCGCGCCACCCCCGCCGCACCGGATCCCCGCACGCTCGGTTCTCTGAGTTACCCTGTTCGTCGTGCCGCGCGAACCTGTCGGTCGCGCGGCCGACGAGCGGACCCGGGATCCCGATGATGCGACTTTGGAGCGTCATGCAACGAGCGGTGAAGGCCTCGATCGAGGACCGCGTCTTGACGTACGCGGCCGCGCTCGCCTTCTACAGCGCGCTCTCGATGCCGCCGCTGGTCGTGTTCCTGCTGTGGGTGCTGGGCAGCATCAGCCCGGGTGCGGAGGACCATCTGCGGCGCGAAGCCGTCTCGCTCATCGGTGAGGACGGGGGTGTCGTGATCGACACCGTACTCGAGAATGCCGACCGGCGCGTGTCGTTTCGTGGCATCCCGGGGGTCGTGAGCGCGGGAGCGCTGGTCTTCGCGGCATCCGGCGTCTTTCGGCAGCTTCAGCTCACGCTGAATCGACTGTGGGGAGTCCGTGCGAAGCCAGGGGGGGTGGTCGTTTGGGCCCGTAAGCGCGTCGGATCGCTCGCGATCGTCGGGCTCCTCGCGTTCCTGATGCTCGTTTCGCTCGGTGCCAGCGTGATCGTGAGCGCCGCCGGTTTCGGTACCGAAGAAGCCGCGGTCGCGCGGGTCGCGAATTGGTTCGTCTCGGTCGGCGTCTTCACGGTGCTCTTCGCGGCGACCTTCCGGTATCTGGCCGACGTGCAGATGCGTTGGCGTGACGTCTGGGGCGGCGCGACGATGACGGCGATCCTGTTCGCGTTCGGCAAGTCGGCGATCGGTCTCTACCTCGCCCGGCGCGGCATCGGTTCGGACTACGGCGCCGCGGGTTCGGCAATCGTGATGCTCGTTTGGGCGTACTTCAGCGCGGCGATCCTCTTCGTGGGCGCCGAGATCACCCAGGCTTGGATCGAAACCGGCGGACGCCGGCTCGCGCCCACGGACGACGCCGAATGGCTGAGCGAAGACGAGCACGAAGGCCCGGGAACCACCGGCGACGCGGCTCATTCGGACGGCCCCGCGGAGGGCCGCGAGGAGTGAATCCTCTCCGCCGCGCGGCTCGAAACCCGTCGATATGAACGACCTCGTCCGCACGACCGACGCCGGCCTGTACTGCGATGCGGCCGACCTCTGGATCGACCCTTGGCGACCGGTCGAGCGAGCCGTCGTCACGCACGCGCACGCCGATCACGCGCGGCCCGGCTCGCGCCGCTACCTCACCAC
>JAUIME010000974.1 GCA_030433195.1 bacterium | reverse complement strand
CCGCCAGGTAGCGCGTCTCGCGGAGCAGGTGCGGGGCCGCACGATGGGGAAGCGCTACCTGGCGGTCGTCGAGGGGCGCCCGAAGGCGCGTGGCGAGCTCCTGCATCATCTCGCGAAGGATCGCGAACACAACCGGGTGTCGGTCGTGTCGGCACGGAGTGCGGGGGCGAAGCAGGCGCGCCTGCGGTACGAGTTGGTGGAGCATCGCGCGGGGAGCTCGCTCGTTTCGATCGAGCTCGAGACGGGGCGGTCGCACCAGATCCGCGTGCAGTTCGCGGCGATCGGGCATCCGCTCGTAGGCGATCACCGCTACGGGAATGCGAAGGGGACGCGCGCGCAGCTGGCGTTGTGGTCGGCCCGAATCGAAGTCGCGCACCCGACCCGTAAGGATCGGATGCGCTTCGATTGTCTTCCGCCGGCGCGAGACCCTTGGAGTCGATTCGCGAGAATCGCCGAGGGTACCGCCGGACAAGGTTCGGGGGATTGAGCGATCGCGCCGCGCGATCGTTGCGCGCGGCGACGTTCGTCAGTCGAGGTCGTCGTCCTTGGGCGTCTGGACCTCGCCTTCGGCGCCGGTGATGCTCGGCGTTCGATACTTCATGTACCACTCGCCGTCGATGAAGACCCACGGATCCGAGGTCGTGTTCTCCTTGGGATCCGTCTTCGCGAAGAGCGGGTGGTTCGCTTTCCACGTGTACGTGACCGTCGCCATCGCTTCGTTGCCGTCGATCTCGAGCTTGTCCACGTCGTAGCTGTAGTAGAGCACGTAGCCCTTGGCGCTCATGAACTCGGACTTGCTCACGCGGTCGCGGATGTCCGGGCTCATCATGTCGTACTTGCGGCCGTAGTCGCCGTCGACACGACACTGCCAGATTTCCTGAACGCGTTCCGCGAGACGCTGGGCGTTGGCTTGGCCGTCGTCCGCGCCGCTCTTCGTGCAGGCGTTCATGAGGGCCGCGAACGTGATCACACCCGCCAAGCCCAGCACCAGGGGAGTCGTCAGAATCCTCGTCGTCTTCATGCGTCCAGGTCTCGCATTCTCGAAGGTCTCCGGCCGCATCCGCTTCTGCGACTCGCAGTGGGGCGCGCCGGGTTCGCTCCGGTGCATGTCGTCGTTTCCCGAGCGGGACCTGAAGGCAAAAAAGCGCTTCGGGTGAGTTGCCCAGATTCGATAGCGAGAACTCGTTCTCGGACATTCTGTCCGCGCGGCCGGGCGCCGTGTCCCCTTTTGGACACGCCATCGGAACCTCTGGGTACACCGGCGGCGAGCTGCCTACGGGGCGTTGCGGCCGATGGGCGTCCCAAGTTGTTGTTTCTAATGTGCTTGGGTGATGATGGCGGAATGCGGCCGGCCGCGGCACGAGCCTTGCTTACCGCCATGCGTCGGGAATCGTGACTCCCGGCGGGGCATTCGCGCGAATGTTTCTCGCGTCAGGGCGAAGAAAGTTCTCGCAGCGAACGTCCAACAGA
>JAUIME010000973.1 GCA_030433195.1 bacterium | reverse complement strand
GGGATGCGGCCCGTCGGGCGGATCCGCGACGAGAACGAGCACGTTCGCGAGCGCGTTGTCCTCGCCGAGCACGAGCATCGGGTTCCTCGCCGGCGTGCTGCGCTTCGCCGCACACTCGGGATCGGAAGCCATCGAGACCGGACGCAGCGCGGGAACCCGATCCGCGTAGGTGATCGTGCCACGGATCGCGTAGGTCGAGCGCTCGGTCTCGGGATCGTTCGAGTGCTCGCCGGACGAGCCGGCGCCAATCGAGCGCACGCCGGTCGACTCGGAAAGCATTCCCGATCCGGCGCCGAGCGTCGGCGGCACGAGACCGACGAAAAGCATCGCGACGATGAATCGTACCGAGAGCGGGACCGTACGGGGAGTCGTCATGAGCGAATGACTCCTAGTCTTCGGGGAGACGCTCGAGCGCGCGTTCGGCCAACGAACGCAGCACGGGATTCGGAGTGGTGTCGTCTTGGGCGAGCCGTTCGAGCGTTCCGCGCAGCTCCGGAACCGGATGCATCGCGACGTGGTGCAACAGGTGAACGAGCGCTTGCGAGCCTTCGGTCGTCGAACCCCAACCGTGAAGCGCGGTCTCGAGATACGGCACGATCTCAGGACGCGCGGCGACGTCGCGGCCGCCGGCGCGAAGCAACGCGACGAGATACGCCTGCTGCTCGGCGAGTCGATCGCCCTCGGGTGCGTACGCATCGACGTCCATGCCGACGCGATCGAAGACCTGCTGCACGGTCGCGATCTTGCCGAGCGTCTGCAGCGCGTGCGCACGAACGTCGGCGTGCTCCGAGTAGCGCGTGAGATCCGCCAAGCGGTCGACGGCGAGTTCGTTCGCGCCCGCCGCGCCGAGCGCCCATGCGAGCACCGCCCCCGCGCCGCGCGCGTCGGCGGCGGGCGAGACGTCGGTGAGCGCCGTGATCCATGCGTCGCGTGCGGCGTCGTCCCCGATCGGGAACGGCACACCGCTCGACGAACCGAGGATCGCGGCCAGTGCCCCACCGAGTCGTGCCGGCGCTTCGGGATCCGTCGCGACGAGCGCCTCGGCGAGCTCGAGCAACTCGGCGATGGCCGACGCGGGATCTCCCTTGGCGAGGATCGCGGCGACCGCGACGCGCCAGCGCGATCCGGCTTCCTCGTCGGCCCAGGCCACGAGCTTTTCGATCGCGGCCGGATCGCCGGCTCGCACGGCCGCGAGCATCGCGGGGTCGATCCACTGCGAAAGGTCGACGGCGGTCGCTTCGTTCGCCGAGTCGGCGATCGGATTGGCGGACTGAGGCTCGACTCGCGCACGCGGGTTCGCCGCGGCGCCGCGATCCGTTGCCGATCGAGGCTCGGGCATCACGGCCGAAGCCGTCGCTCGATCCGAACCGCGCCGAGAATCCTCGGCGGCCTCCGCTTCGCCTCGCGAGACGGCGACCTCACGCGGCTCCGCGCCGCGACGCGGCGTCGATTCGGACCGCTCGGCGCCGCGCTG
>JAUIME010000222.1 GCA_030433195.1 bacterium | reverse complement strand
CCGGCGAGGTAAACCGCGTCTTGACAGCGTGTGCGCGCGAAAGAGACATTAGCCTATCAAGCGGACACCTGCAGCCACGGAATTACCCATTGACCATCACCTACTATTTTTGCGGCCCCTCTGACATCGAGGGCCAGAACCCCATCGAGCAGGTGCCCGTCGAGGGCGGCTATATCCTCAACGTCGATCTCTCCGGCAACCTGCCCATGCTGGATTTCGTGCGCGGCGACGCCGAACTGAGCGCCCGCAGCCAGGAGGTGTTGCTGGGCCTGCACCGGATTCGCGTTCCCGGCAACGTGCCGGTCAACCTGGTCAACCTGGTGGGCGACGCGGACTCGTCGCCGAAAATGCTCGGGCGCATCCAGGCGGTGATCGACAAGATCAGGCCGCAGCGCGTGTTCAACCCCCCCGGCAAGGTGCTCGGGACGTCCCGCGCCCGGTTGCCCGAAACACTGGCGGACATCCCCGGCTGCGTGGTGGCACAGGTGCGCGAGGCCTACCCGGCAAACCCGCAGCAACTGCAGGAGGCCTGCGCGGCATTCGGTCGCTGGCCCATGGTGATCCGCGCCCGGACCCTCCACGGCGGCGCCAACATGGTGCGCGTGGACAGCGCGGACGAGTTGGCCGGGATGCAGGATACAGCCTGGCTGTATGACGCCAGCGGGCTGTTCCTCATGGAGTACCTCGACTACGCCGACGGGGACGGCATCTTCCAGAAGAGCCGCATGATCATGATCGACGGCCGCGCCATTCCCGCGTATCACGACGAACGAGGCGTTGCGGAAGACTCGAAAACGGAGACGTTCGTAGCCGGCCGCATCGCGATCGACAACTGGCGATGGCAAGGAGTGCCGTTCTACTTCCGAACCGGCAAGGCGATGCCGCAAAAGCTGACGCAGATCGCGATCGTGTTCCGCCGCCCGCCCGTGTGCTTGTTCGAAGCGTTCGGTTCGTGCCTCGTGCACTCGAACGCGCTCGTCATCCGACTCCAGCCTGAAGAAGGCGTGGCGCTCTACTTCGACGTCAAGGTCCCCGGGAGCGACGAGTTTCGCCTCGATACGCTGCCGCTCCAATTCCGGTACGCGGATGCGTTCCAGCCGCTCCCCGACGCCTACAAGACTCTCTGTCTCGACGTGATCACCGAAGATCAGACGCTCTTCGTCCACGCGGACGAAGTCGAAACGTCGTGGCGCTTGTTCACGCCGTTGATCGAACGCGACCGCGAGGTGCATGCGTACGCTCCCGGTACCTGGGGGCCGAAGGCTGCCGACGAGTTACTCTCCCGCAACGGACACGCCTGGAGACGCGGATGAGTCCGGTCGTCCGCGTCTTTCCCGATCGCGAGTCGCTGACGCAGGCCGCCGTCGACGAGACGATCGAGATCCTCGGCGCCGCGGTGGCGCGCCGTGGGCATGCGTCACTCGTACTCGCAGGCGGCAGTACGCCGCGCGCCCTTTACGAAGGGATCGTTCGCGACGCGGCTGACCGCCTCGACTGGTCGCGCGTCTGGTTCTACTTCGGTGACGAGCGATTCGTCGACGCATCGAGCTCCGATCGCAACGAGCGACTCGCGCGGACGTCGTTGCTCGATCCGCTCGGCATTCCCGCCGAACGGATCGTCGCGATGCCGGCGCCGCCGCCGAACGACGTCGCGCGCGCCGCCGAGCTCTACGAAGCGCGGCTGACCGAGGCCGGGCCGCCGAGTCCCGAGGCCCCCGAGTCCCGCGTCGTGTTCGATCTCGTCTGGCTGGGCCTCGGTGAGGACGGGCACACCGCGTCGCTGTTCCCTAGCGACCCGGTCCTCGACGAGACCGAGCGTTGGGTCCGTGCGGTCGATCGTTCGCCGACGCCGCCCCACGTTCCTCGGATCACGCTCACGCTCGCAGCGCTCGCGGCCGCACGCACGGTGCGATTCCTCGCCACCGGAGGCTCCAAACGCCCGGCGCTCACGCGCGTACTCGACGCCGACGCGACTTCGCCAGGAGCGTTGCCGGCAGCGCGGGTCGCTCCTCGAACCGGCGACCTCGCCTGGTTCATCGATCGAGACGCCGCACCGCGGTAATCGATCTCGGAGGCCGGCGCCGGGTCGCCGGACACAAGCAACCGCCGCACGCTTCCCGTTCATTGCGCCTCCTACACCGGCGTCCTACGATAGCGTCCATACCGAGCACTCCCTCGCGATCCGAGGGCGGTTCCCACGAAACCGGATCGCGAGACGATTCCCATTTCTCTCGCAACCTCGAAATTGGAGGCAAGTCATGTCGAATCTCCGCTTCGCATCGCCGACGGAGGACGTTCGATCCATTGCACTTCCCAGACTCGCTGCACGTCGCGATCGATCTTGCATCGCGCTCCTGCTCGCCTGCATCCTCGCACTCTCCGGCATCACGACCGCATGCTCGAGCGGCGGCGGAGGGGGCGGAGGGTCGAAGACGAGTTCCGTCTCAGTTGCTCCCGGCACGGTACTCAACGTGCGCAACATCTGGGCCGTCTACATCGCCGACGAAGCGACGACGGGGCCCGGCGGCACCGACATGAACGGCGACGGCGATTTCATCGACGGCATCGCGGTCGCGCTCGAAATGAAGAAGAAGGACGAGTTCGTGTTGAACGTGCAGGCGATCGACGTGATGCTCGTCGGCGCCGAGGTCTACGTCTTCACGCGTGAAGCGTCGGACGGTCGTGACTGGAACTCGGACGGCATGCTCGACGACCTCGTGCTGCTGCATTGGTCGCAAGTCGCCGGTGTCCTCACGTTCGTCGACGTCGTCGAGGACGTCGACCATCGCGCCGTCGCAGCTGCGAACCGTCTCTACTACCTGGCCGAGGCGGACCCGACCGGCGCCGACAGCAACATGCGCTATCTGCGGCCCGAGAACCCGACGTTCCCGATCACGGTCGCGCTCGAGGACGGCATGGCTCGTCGCGTCGGCATCCTCGGCTACGACGAAGAAATGCTCTTCGCGATGGCCGACGAGACCCTCGCGATGCTCGACCTCGACGGCGATGGCGACATGGACGACACTTGGGTCGTCTCGCTGCTCGACACCTCGGACCCGAACGCGATGCTCTTGAACACGTCGCTCGCCGCGCCCGGGGACGACTCCCCCTATCGCGCGCGCAAGACGGGCACGGGAGACTGGCTCGTCGCGTTTCTCGTGTCGGAAGCCGCACACTCCGATCTCATGGGCGGCGGCTTCAACGATCCGATGCTGTTCAGTCCGACGTGGCAGCCTTCGCAGTGCGTCGGTGAGGAAGACGCCGATCTGAACGACAACGTGCTCCACTTCCTCCACTTCGAAGCCTGGAAGAACAACCCGACCTCGAACCCGCCCGTCAACACCGGACTCGTCGGCCGGCGAACGATCGCGATTCCCGACAGCGACCCGCTGTACATCGCGACGATCAGCCGCGAGATCGACGAAGGCACGTGCGACCTGAACGGCGATGGCGATACGCTCGACCGCGTCGTGCGATGGGTCGCGGCGTCCAACCCGCCTCTGCCGTTCACCTCGGCCTCGCAGATCTACGCACTCGCCGACATCGCGGGCGGCGGATCGGGCCTGACGACACTCGAGCACACGCTCGTCATCGCGGTCAGCGAATCCGATCAGGACGAGGACATCGACGACGACGGCGAGATGGACTGGAACCTGCTCGCGTGGATGAACCCCGAAGACGGGAACGGCGCGTTTTGGACGTTCGACCACGACGAAGGTTCGGGTGAGGTCTACGTCGGCACCGACTGGATGGCCACGTCGGAAGACGAGGAACGACTCCTGACGACGTTCGAGGAAGAGGTGTTCGGGTTCGCCGTCAACACGGGCGACAACGACCTCGGCGACAGCATTCCGACGTGGGCGCTCCTCGACGACGGCGACGACGATCTCGACTTCCCGGGCGAAAACGTCGCCGCAATGGCCGGCAACGCGGGGATGCGCCTGCACCGTCGCTACGTCTACTACCGAGTCGACGAGGCCGACGACAACCGCGACTGGAACCGCGATGGCGACCGTGGCGACGCCGTCCTGTTCCGCACGCAGATCCAGAACGGCTCGAGCGACTTCGTCGACACGCTGAACGACCTCGACCGTCCCAGCGTCGTCCTCGGCGCCACCGAGTTCGAGATCTTCGGCGGGGCCTACATCGTCAACGAGGGCATGGCCGACAAGGACCTCAACAAGGACGGCGATCGCAACGACTACGTCGTGCGCTACTTCAAGCTCTGACCGCGAACGCACGACCGGCAGGAACTAGTGGCCCGCCCCTAGCGCGCTCGACGCCCCGTGGCTCTTATGAGCCCCGGGGCGTTTTTCGTGGCCGAGGACGCCTCGCCACCGATCGGGATCAGCGCGACGGCTTCACCGCCGGAACCTCGGCGTTGCGGATGAGCCGGTTGATCGCTGCGAGCTCTTCGCCGAGCAATCGATCGAGCGTCTCGAGCTGCGCCTCGATCTGTTTCGTGAGTTCGTCGCGAACTTCGCGCATGCCCGCCGTGGGCGCGAAGTCTCCTTGGCTCGCGAGCGACTGCACTCCGGCGAGCTTGTCGTCGAGCCGGATCGGATAGTTCAACGGATCCTGTCGGCTGCGGTTCTTCGTCTGGTAGAGCACCTGCTCGACCGCGGCGAGCTCGTCGAGGAACGAGCCGATCCGCGTCTCGAGATCGTCGTCGGTATCGTCGAGCTTCTCGCGTACGGCCCCGAGCTGCCGACGCACGTCGCGGATCCGCGAAATGCTCGAATGCGTGCGATCGAGCGTGTCTCGAATCGAAAGCGCGAACTCGAGCCAGGCCTCACGTTCGGCCGCCGTCGTGCCCGAGCGCGGATCCGGCAGTAGCTCGAACGCGCACTCGGTCACCGTCTCCCCGATCGTCAGGCGCGCGCGGTACGTTCCGGGGATCGCGCGAGGCCCGCGCAGTCCTCCACCGTTCCAAAGCACCATCCCCGGAAAGCGCTCGGCGCCACGATGGCGGAGGTCCCACACGAAGACGTTCCATCCCGCGTCGACGTCGAGCACGCGCGGATCGCTCCCGTAGCGCGCGACGTCGGGATGCGGCGGTGCATCGTCCGATTCGGGTGCTCGCTCGAACGTCCTCAGGACGGATCCGTCCTCGTCGAGAATCTCGAGCTCGACGCGCGCGTCGACGGCGGGCGACTCCGCGAGCCGATAGCGCAGCGTCACGCCGCTCGGGGGGTTCGTCCCGGCCGCGCCGCCGCGGCTCCGCCCTGTCGCGATTCGATACGTCGGGCGCGGAGTGAGCAACTGGACGGCCGACGAGAGAGTCTCGTGCGAGAGTTGGTGCAACGTCGTCAGGTCGTCGAGAATCCAGTAGCCGCGCCCTTGGGTCGCGACCACGAGATCGCGCTCTTTCACGGCGAGGTCGGTCACGGGTACGATCGGAAGATCGAGCTGCAGCGACGACCACGACGCGCCGTCGTCGAACGACACGTACACGCCACGCTCCGTACCCGCATAGAGCAAGCCTGCTCGATCGGGGTCGGCGCGCACGACGCGCGTGAAGTGATCGCGCGGGATCCCGGTGTCGATGCGACGCCACGTCGCTCCGTAGTCGGTCGTCGCGAACAAGTACGGGCGGAAGTCGTTCCATTTGTACATCGTCGCCGCGACGTAGAGCCCTCCCTTCTCGAACGGGTGCGCCTCGATCGAGTTGACGAGGATCCACTTCGGCATGTCGGGCGGTGTAATGTCTGTCCACGACGCGCCCTCGTCGCGTGACACGTGGATGCGCCCGTCGTCCGACCCGGTCCAGAACACCCCCGCTTCGTGCGGCGATTCGAGCGCGGCGAAGATCGTGCAGTAGTACTCGACTCCGGTGTTGTCTTGCGTGACGGGACCACCCGACGAAGCTTGTTTCGCGGCGTCGTCCCGCGTGAGATCGGGACTCACCGCCTCCCAGCTCCCCCCCAGATCGCGGCTCCGGAAGAGCACATTGCCCGCGGCGTAGAGCGTGTCGGGATCGTGCGGCGAGAAGAAGATCGGGAAGTTCCACTGGAAGCGGTATCGCTGCGCATTGGCGCCCGCGCCCATCGGATTGTCCGGCCATACGTTGACCGCGCGTCGCTCACCCGTGCGATGATTGCGCATCTGGAGGTAGCCGCCGTACGAGCCGCCGAAGACGATGTCCGGATCGTCGGGCTTCGCGACGATGTGACCCGATTCTCCGCCCGCCGTCGGCTCCCAGTCGCGAACTCCGATCGAACCCGCATCGAGGGAGCGCGACCGGATCCGCACCGCACTGTTGTCCTGCTGCCCCCCGAGGAGCCGATACGGGAACGCGTTGTCGACCGAGACGCGGTACATCTGCGCCGTCGGTTGATTGTCTTGCCGTGACCAGGTCGCGCCGCCGTCGTCGCTGACGTTCGCACCGCCGTCGTTGCTCTGAATCATGCGCAAAGCGTCGTTCGGATCGATCCATAGATCGTGATTGTCGCCGTGCGGCACCGGGATCGTACGGAACGATCGCCCGCCGTCCTCGGATCGATGGAACTGCACGTTGAGCACGTAAAGCGCCTCTTCGTCTGCCGGATCGGCGTAGATCCGCGAGTAGTACCAAGCGCGTTGACGCAAGGATCGGTCGTCGTTGGTCCGAGTCCACGTCGCGCCCGCGTCCCGCGATCGGAAGACGCCGCCGTCTTCGGCCTCGACGATCGCGTACACGTTGTCGGGATTCGACGCCGACACCGCGACCCCGCTGATCCCGAGAATCCCGCGAGGAAGGCCGGGGTTCCGCGTGATCTCCGACCACGTGTCGCCGCCGTCGGTGGACTTCCAGATCCCCGAGTCATCGCCGCCGCTGTCGAGACGATACGGCGTGCGTCGCACTTGCCACATCGACGCGTAGAGCACGCGCGGGTTGGTCGGGTCCATCACGAGATCCACGGCGCCCGCGTCTTCGCTGACGTAGAGGATTCGTTGCCATGACGCACCGCCGTCCTTCGATCGGTAGACGCCGCGTTGTTCGTTCGGCCCGAAGAGATGCCCCATGACGGCCGCGTACACCGTGTCGGGATCCTTCGGGTGAATGCGAAGGCGCGAGACGTGCCGCGAATCCTCGAGTCCGATCGGCTTCCACGTGCGTCCCGCGTCGGTCGACTTCCAGATCCCGTCGCCGTGCGACACGTTGCCGCGAATCGTCTTCTCGCCTCCGCCGACGTAGATCACGTTCGGATCCCAGCTCGAGACCGCGACGGCGCCGATCGATCCGCCGAAAAAGCCGTCGCTGACACACCGCCACGTTCGTCCCGCGTCGTCGGTCTTCCAGACGCCTCCGCCCGTCGCTCCCATGTAGTAAGTGTCGCGATCATCGGGGATGCCGGCCACGGCGGCGCAACGTCCCCCGCGATACGGCCCGACCTCACGCCACGAGAGCGCACGCTTCATCGTGTCGTCGAGTCGCACGGGCTCGTCGGCTCGAAGCTCGGCAACCGGGACGGCGAACACGAGCGCCACGAAAGCGCACGACAGGAAGCGAAAGGACATGGCAAGTCTCCTGCACGGGATCGAGTGGCGAGGACCGGCGGCGGGCCGGACGGGGCCGGGAATACGAAAAACACGACGGGGCCGACCGTGATTTCCGATCCACTGAAGGATTTGTCGGCCTCAGGGCCGGGGGCGCTTGATGGAGCCTCGGGCTCGTCTAGCAACTCACCACAGCCGAAAAAGCGGTGGGAGCGGCTGCGCGGCGCAGATACCGTCTGAGATCGCCTTCACCCGCGAGCCACGGCCTCGCGGCGCCTTCGATTCCGGCGCTTCGCGAGTCGAGGCAGGAAGAACAAGTAGATCCCCGTTCCCCAAAGCCCCAGCAGGACGATCGCGGTCGGCAGGAAAACCCACAGCTTCGCGAGTTCGTGAAAGAACGAG
>JAUIME010000221.1 GCA_030433195.1 bacterium | reverse complement strand
CGTCGGCGCGTTCGGATACGACGACAATCGCGGCGCGGCGTACGTATTCGGCTTCGATCAGACTGCGTGGGTCGAGCAGCAGAAGATCACGACGAACGGAGAGCGATTCGATCGATTCGGCGGAGCCCTCGCGCTTGACGGCGAGATCCTCCTGTCGTGTGCTGCCGGCGAAGGAAGCGGCCAGGGCGCGGCGTACTCGTTCGCCGGCGTGAGCTGCCTTCGCGGAACGGTGAATGCGGCCGCCGCGGGTGACGTCATGGACGTTCTGTACGTCAACGCGTCGAACGGTGGCGCGAATCGTACGGTCGAAGTGAGCGACGCGGACGGCGACCTGATGCTCGTCACGATGCTCGAGCCGGCCGGTGGCGGCAATGGGAAGTTCGTCCTGCACGCCCACGTCGGGATGCCGAACGTCCTAACGAGTGGCTACCTTCCGTTCGAGATCGGCAAGGCATGCTTCCCGTTCTTCCTTCAGAACGGATCGTCGCCCGTGATCGTTGCCAACAATATCGGCAAGACGAACCGCGTCGGGGAGAGCTCGTTCTTCGGGGCGCCGATGCCCGATCCGGATCGGGCGACGACCACGATGCTGCTCCCGATGCTGCCGCTCGGAACCGAACTCACGTTCCAGGCCATCCTCGTGGATCCGGGTGCCGTGAGCTCTCGAGGCGTGAGCGTCACGAACGGCGTCATGCTTCGCATCGTCCCTTGACCGTCGAGATCCTTGCCGTAACCGTGTTCTTGCCTTCGATTCCGAGGGCAAGGACATGCTCGTGTTTACGGCGAGCGCGTCAACGCTTCGCCGGTTTCGCGGCGAGCGGTGCCGGCTCGGCGAGAACTTCGCGCAAGAGGCGCATCGCGAGCGTGCGGACGGGGAAGTTCGTCGTGTTGCTCATCACGAACACGCCGATCCGCTCGTCGGGGCAGAGCGCCATGTAGGTGCGCGTCTTGCTCTGACTGCCGCTGTGGGCGAGAAGTTCGCGGCCTTCGAAGCGCGCGACGCCGATACCGAGGCCGTAGCCGGTTCCGCGGCCGTTCGGGAGCGTCTGCTCGGTCGTGAACGCACGCATCGAGGCTTCGTCGAGGAGGCGGCCCGGTTCCATCAGCGCGGCGCCGAAGCGAGCGAGATCGCGGATGTTCGAGATCCAGCCGCCGCCGGGAAGCTTCCAATGGACGTCGCGATCGACACCGCGCGTGGCGAGCCCGATGCGAAGGCCGCGATACCCGTCGACGCGGTGGGGGATGTCGACGTAGGGATAGTCGGGCTGCATTGCGGTCATGCCGAGGGGATCGAGCACGCGGGTGCGCACCTGTTCGGCGAACGGCGCTTGGCCCGCGCGTTCGACGACGGCACCGAGCAGCATGTAGCCGTGCGTCGTGTAGTTGTACTCGACACCCGGGACACTCACGAGTGGCGATTCCTTGAAGCGATCGAGACAAAGGATCGTGTCGCTCCAGGGGTGCGGCACGTCGTACTCGCGCTCGGTCGCGATCACGGGACCGTTCGAGTAGTGCACGATTCCGCCGAGGTGTCCGAGCAACTGCCTCGACGTGATCGGATGCAGCTTCGCGGGGAACTCGGGGACGTAGGTTCGGACGTCTCGATCGAGGTCGAGCTTGTCGGCGGCGACGAGCTGCATCGCGGCGATCGCAGTGAGGGGCTTCGAGATCGACGCCCAGCGATACATCGACGCGTCCGTGATCGGGATCCGCCGCTCGAGATTTTCAAAGCCGAAGCTGCGCACGTCGACGATCGCGCCGTCGATAACGATCGCGGTCGAAACCCCGATCGCGTTCTCTTCGTCGGCCGTCGACGCGAGCCGCTCGGCGATGCGCGCGGCGAGCTTCGGTGCGAGAGAACTCGATTCGACCGAAGACGGGAACGCGTCGGGAAGCTCGATGCCGCGATCGTGGTGCAACGAGGGTGCGTCGGTCGACCGACGCAGCACGACGGACGCGCGCGTCTTCCCGAGCACGGCGCTCCCGGTCAAATCCCCGGCGTCGTTCAGGGAGAGCGTGAACCGAACGATCGTTTCGTCGTCGAAGTCGGCCTCGAGCTGCACCGTCGGCGAACCGGGCGCCACGACGCCGACGATTGGGCTGTGGTCGCCGGGCACCGCGACACTGCCTCGCCAACGGTCGCCGTCGAGTTCGAGCTGCAACTCGACCGGTATCGGGATCTCGCGATCCGGCGCGTCGATGGAGCCCTGCCAGAAGCCGACGATCTGGGAGGTCGCACGTCGCTCGGCTACGACGGGCGTAACGAGGATCGCGGT
Source organism: bacterium (assembly GCA_030433195.1). Lineage (GTDB taxonomy): Bacteria > Planctomycetota > JACOTG01 > JACOTG01 > JAUIME01 > JAUIME01. The sequence continues at coordinate 5,609 of JAUIME010000221.1, read as the reverse complement.
CACGAGAACGACCGTGAGACGACGTGCGAATCGGGCGGGGCGGATCATCGGGGACTCTCCTTGAAATCGCTCGTAGGGCCGGATCACGTTCGATTGTGACAGACCCGACGGGCCGGGAGAAGGGCCCGGTGGGGGCGCGAGGGAGCCGAGCGCTGCGATCCGGATGCGTGAGAGCTCGCCCGTGGGCGTTCGTGGCGGTTTTGGGGACGATCGGATCAAGGTCGGGCGAGAGCGAATCCGATGTTTCCAAGGTAGCGCACGCATTCGGCGTGCGCCTTGCCGAAGGGAGAAACTGCCATGAATCCGTGCGATCGCGGTATGTCGCGACCGAGTCGGGCGTCACGGGTCATCGGTCGGAGATCGGGGCGCTCGTTCGTGCGAACGATGCTCTTGATCGCGGCCGTCGTCATGCTCGCACCGCTCGCGGGAGCGCAGCCGAGCCTGCGGGAACCGGGGAGCGTACTCGTCTTCCCCTTGTTCGATTCGTCACCCGGTGCGGCGACGGTCATCCACATCACGAACACCAACCGCTCGACGACGTACTGCGAGCAGACCGACGAGTTGGAGGGCAACGTCGTCGTGGAGTATCGCTACGTCGATTCGATCCTCGAGCTCGGGATCGATCCGATCCTCGAGGAAATCGATGCGGGGGGAACGATCAGCGTCATCGCGGATCGGCATGCGTCGCTCGCGACGACCGGCTATCTCGTCGTCACCGCGCTGGATCCCACGACCCGCGAGCCCGCCGACTTCGATTGGCTCATCGGCTCGGCCATCGTGACGCGAGCCGGGCTCAATCAGGCGTGGAAGTACACGCCGTACGCGTTTCGCTCGATTCCCGAATCGGCGGATCCGTGCGACCTCACGCCGACCGACGTCGACGGCGATTTCGCTCGTGACTTCGACGGCGTGGAGTACGACGCGTTCCCCGATCGTCTCGTGCTGGATTCGTTCTTCCAGGAGCGTGATCCGTTCGAGAACGAGCTCGTCTTGATGTCGTTCGTTCCGACCGAGTACGTCAGTCGGGTGAGCTTCTTGTTCTGGGCCAACATCGAGGTCAAGTTCAGTCGACAGACCGAGTTTCGAGGTTGGCGTGCCGTTCCGCTCTCGTCGATCAGCGCGATCGCCGAGAACCTCGGAGGCGATCGCGAGGAACTCGGGATCGACGAAGTGGAGCTCGGCTACCTTACCGTTCGCGGTACCAACGTGGTCGACGACAACGAAGCCCCCGTGCCGGAACTCGGGCGCCCGGCCATCCTCGGGATGTTCGTGCAGACACTGCGCAACCGTTCGTTCGCCGTGGGGTCGGTGCTCCATGGCGAGGGGGCTCTCGACGGACTCGAGTTCCCCGAGGGTGACCTCGATCCGCAGTCTCCTGTCCTTACGCCCTGATCCCGGAGGAACCAAACGATGAATGCTCGATCTTGCATCCTGACGGCATGCGTCGCGACGCTGCTCGTCTTCGGGGTTTCGTCGATCGCGACGGCGCAGTCGTCCGATCTGGGCGGCGGAAGCTGCCTCGTCTTCCCGTATTTCGATTCGTCGCCCGGCGCCGGAACGCTCATCACGATCACGAACCGCGAGGACTTGACGCAGTATTGTCCCGAGCGTGACGTTCGGGGCGGCGACGTCTCGCTGCACTTCGTGTACATCAATGGAACGACGGGCGACGAGTACGACACGTACGAGTATCTGACTCCCGGCGACACGACGACGTACGTGGTCGATCGGCACAACCCGACGCTCGGCGAGGGGTGGCTGGTCGTCACGGCTTGGGAGCCGCAGGCGCGACAGTGGGGTCACGCGGTCGACTTCGACCACCTGGTCGGCTCCGCGATCGTAGTCGAGTCGGCGCTCGATTTTCTGTGGTCGTATCAGGCCTACGCGTTCACGGCGACTCCCGAGTCGGACCCGTGCGAGTTTCTTCCCACCGATGCCGACGGCGACGGTGCGGCCGACTTCGACGGCGTCGAGTACGCGCGCTTCCCGAGTGAGATCTTCGTCGATGCCTTCTTCGAAGAGGGGCCGACGATCTCGAATCAGCTGACCCTCGTCTCGACGGCCGATCGGGCCCACACGAGCGAGATTCGGCTGTGGATCCACAACAACGATGATCGCAGCTACTCGGCGTCGACCGAGCTCGGATCGTCCTTCTGGACGGGGCCGCTCTCGGACCTGAGCTACGCGGCGACCGATCTCCGAGGTGACACCGAGCGAGATCCGGGACCCGTGGAGATCGGTTGGGTGTCGCTCGAAGGCGGGCGGATTCTCGATCGTGCCGGGAACGTCGTCCGTGCGGAATCGGGCGCGCCGGCCAAGGCGCCGATCCTCGGGGTCTTCGCTCAGTACGCCACGGGCGTCGGCCTGACGCTCGGCCAGACCCTGCACCATCGCGGCTCGCTCGACGGCCTCGAGTTCTTCGTGGGCAACGGCGACCCGCAGCAGTAACGCAGACGATCCGGACGCGGTGGCGGCGGCCTCGCCGCTACCGCGTCAACCTTCCCCTTCGGTGAGGCGGTTAGCCACGCGCGCGAAGTACCAATCGGCGCGAACGGTTCCGGTCGACACCCCGTGCTCCTCGGCGGCTTCTTCGATCGTGAGCCCGCCGAAGTACCGCAGCTCGATGACGCGTGCCTTGCGTTCGTCCATCGCGGCGAGTGCCGTCATCGCCTCGTCGAGCGCGAAGATCTCGACTTCGGCGGCGGATCGGTCGGGCGTCGCCTGCTCGTGGAGCGTCACGCGGAGCCGATCGCCGCCACGCGGCTGGCTCGAGCGCGAGATGAACGAGTCGTGAACGTCAGGCCGTGATCTCGGCGGTGTCGACGGAGATCGCCGCGCGAAACGCATCGACGTATTCCGCACCGCGGATCCGCCAGTCGAAGTTCGCCGCCTGCCGCCGGGCGCCATCCGCGAGTCGGCTTCGGAGTACCGCATCGTCCGCGAGGCGGCGCAGGGCGGTGCGGATCGCATCGGGGCATTCGGGCGCCACGAGAAGACCCGACGTGCCGTCGGCGACCGCGTCCGGAACGCCTCCCGACGCGGCGGCCACGACCGGCAGTCCGTGTGCGTTCGCCTCGAGGTAGACGATGCCGAAGCCCTCGTAGTCGACGCGATGAGGGGTCGCGATCTCGTAGGGCGTCATTACGAAGACGTCGCTGCGCCTATAGCAGGCGTCGCGCTCGACGTCGTCGACCGCTCCCAGAAACTCGACGCGCTCGGCGATGCCGAGGCGCGTGGCGAGCGCTTCGAGCCTTGCTCGCTCGGGTCCGTCGCCGACGATCGTGTAACGATACGGCCGATCGAAGCCGGCGAGTGCGCGCAGGACGTGCTCGTGTCCCTTGCGCCGGACGAGTCGTGCGACCGTGAGGAGGCGAAGCGGTCCTGCGTCGGGCCGCGGCTCACGATCGTCGAGCGGTTCGGTACCGCGAAGGTCGATGCCCGGCCGAATCACGCGGACGTGCCGCGGCGCGAGGATCTCTTCGGCTTCGGCCCGCGTGCGTTCGCTGTTCGCGATCACCGTGAGGTGCTTCGCGAAGAGCCGTTTCTCGACGCGCCGCGCGAAGCTCGGAACGCGCCACCGCTGGAGGTCGAGCCCGTGCGCCATGTAGATGCACTGGATTCCCGTCCAGCGCGCGTACCGACTCGCGATCTGGCCGGAGATGTCGCAGTCGGCCGCGACGATGCGATCGTACGCGACGCCGAGTCGCCGGCGCATCGTGACGGCGTTGGCGAGAATCGTGCGGCGATCGTCGAGGATCGGTGCGACGTCCGGCTCGCCCGGGTCGTTCCGTACCGACGTCGCGACCGATACGGACAGCTCACCGCGCAACGCTCGGACGACGTCGGCGCTCAGGCGAGCCTGCCCCCCGAGCTGTGGCGGATACTGGAACGAGCAGAAGAGGATTCTCATGTCACTCGTCCCGACGTCGTGTCGCCGAGGCGTCGCGCGTCCGAACGGCGTCGGCGACCCATGCGAGCTGCGCGAGCTTGTGCTCTTGTCCGATGGTCCAGTTCGCATGGTGCAAGACGATGCCTTCGGGGATCGTGATCGCGTCGCCGGGCTCCCACAAGCGAAACGACGCTTCGGCGTCGTAGTCGTCGGGCTGCGGGATGCCGAGGCCGGCTCCGAAGAAGATCTCGGGCAGTCGACCGACGCGCACGGACCTGTCGTCGGCGACGATCTCTTGGAACGCGCGCTGGTCACGCCCTTCGTGGACGGCTGCGGCGCGGACTCGCTCCCAGAATCGAACGAGGCGGTCGCTGCCGCGCGCGACGAAGAACCCCGTGCAGTGCATGCCGGCGCGGTCGTCTCGCTGCAGTGCGATGTCGCCGTCGCCGAGCGCGTCGAGCAACGGCTCGAGCATCGGCGCGAAGAACTGGACGTCGACGTCGGAGTACACGAAGACGCGATCGTGATTCTCACGGATCGCGCGCAGGATCACGTCGGACTTGGTGATGATCGCGCGCGACCACGCCGGATCACGATAGGAGCCTCCCGTCGTCGCGTGGCAAGGCGTCACACGCAGATCCAACGGGTCGGTGCGCGAGAGCGAGGGCAGGAACCAGTCGCCGAACAAGGCGGCGTGCGACTCGGTGTGGACGCAATACAGTGGAATCATCGATCGGCGCCGCTCGCTCGCGTCGACTCACTCGCGTCGGTGAGCGTCCACCAACGGGGCGTGTCGCGACCGTCGGGCGAGAGTCGCGACTGGTCCGGATAGCGCACGAGCAGACTCGGATCGAGCTCGATCCGGTCGAACCCCGCCGCGGCCATGCGCCGGTGCAAGACCACGTGTTCGCAGTCGTCGCCACCGTAGCGCGCGGCGCGCAGCGCCTCCATGCGGTACACCGCAAGACCGCCGAAGCACGACGCGACACGGAGGCGGGGGGATCCGGTCGGGAAGACCATGAGGTTCACGCTCCGGTTGCGGTGCGCGGTCTCGTGCCCGAGGGCACGAAACGCCCACGCGTCGTAGTAGACGGGCCGCCCGCCGCGGATCGAGAGACCGTTGGCGCCGACGACGTCCCAGTCGTCGTCGCCGAAGGGGTGGGCGAGCCCTCGTTCGCTCCAACCGAGCAGGTCGAGATCACTGACGAGGACGTAGTCGAAGTCGCAAAAGCGCTCGACTGCGTGATCGCGGTAGCGATTGCGATAGCGGGCGAGCTGCTCAGTGCGGGCACGAGCGCGACCCGTGCGGCGCGCGGCGTCGCCCGGGCGTTCGCAGATCGCGACGACCCGCGGATCGGCTTCCTGCCATTCTCGGAGTCGCTGCGGAGTGCGATCGACGGAGTCGTTCTCGTAGACCACGACCCGAAGCTCGGCGACGCGACGCGAGAGACGATCGATGCGCGCGACGAAGTCGGGGAGGTCGTGCTCGACGTCGCGCGCGAGCCCGCAGACGACGATACGTGAACGCGCCAAGACCGATTCCCCGCGCCGGCAGGCTCGTTCGTAGGCCTCGAGATAGGGTGGCGCGCACGGAAAGCGCCGATCGTCGAACGGCCGCGGTGAGGCGAGGGCCCAGGACAGTTGGCCCGACTCGGCTCGAACGGAGTCGCGCCCGATCATGAGACGAGCGGCGCCGCGCGGTCCGGCCACGACGCATTCG
>JAUIME010000972.1 GCA_030433195.1 bacterium | reverse complement strand
TAACATCGCCGTCTTACTTGATATAGCCGAGATCCCGAAGTTCCTGCAAGACGCGCTCGGAGGTGGGAGCCGTCGCCGACGACGACCGCAGCGGGCGCCCGAGGTCCTCGATCGCCTTCGAGATTCCGAGCAGCCGCTCGAGCGTCGCCGCGTGATCGGGATGACCCGAAACGTCGCGCTGCTCGGCTCGATCGACGTAGAGCTCGGTGCTCGGGACGCCGTCGAATCGACGCTCGATGAGCTTCGCGTCTCCGTATCGCACCGCGCGCAGGAACTGCACGGGCTCCCACGAACCGTCCTCGTCTTCGGCGATCGAGTGCAGGAACTCGGCCACCATCGGCTCCTCGGCCCACGGCTCGTCACCGGTGATTCGCGGCAGGAGCGAACGACCGACGCCCTGCTCCGTCACGTCGGCGAGATCGAGCAGATCGAGCACGGTCGGGAACAGGTCGATGTGGCTCACCGGGTGCGCCACGCGACGGCCTTGCCCTCGCGTCGACGGCGTCAGAATCACGAGCGGCACGTGCAGCAGCTCGTCCCAAAGCTCGGCGTGATGCTTCCACCCGCCGTGCTCGTAGAACTGCTCGCCATGATCGGAAGTGATGACGAACACCGTGTCGTCGCCGAGCCCGAGCCGATCGAACTCGCGCAGCAGCCCGTCGAGCCACGAATCCGCGTAGTGCAGCTCTTCGTCGTAGAGCGCGCGTAGATGCTCGCGATCGACGGGATCGTCTTCGTCGACGAACGACCAGAAGTAGGAGTCGAGCGACTTGCCGCGCATCTCTTTCTCGGCCGACGCCTGTTCCCACGTCGGGATCTCGCCCGCGTAGTCGGGATCGTAGCGCCCCGCGAACTCCGGCGGCGGCAGGTACGGCGAATGCGGGATGTACGTATGCAAGAACACGAAGAACGGTCGCGGCTGCGGCGCGGCGATGCGCAGCCAACGAATCGCGGCATCGAGGTTGAACCGGCGATCGCCGGTCCCGGCGGTCATGCCGCTCGCACGGTCGACGTACTGTCCGAAGCCGCGCGCGAACCCGAGCTCGCCCGACGTGTTGCCCCCGGCCGTGAAACCGGCGGTCATATAGCCCTCGTCGGTCAGGATCTCGGCGAGTGTTTCGATCTCGGGGGGAAGCACGCGCCGCACGGAGCGGCTCTCTCGATTGCCGGGGTTCGCGAAGTTCATGACGCCGTGCATGCTCGGGTACAGCCCCGTGAACATCGCCATGTGCGACGGCGCGGTCGACGGTGCGGTGCTGAGCGCGCGGTCGAAGACGATGGCGTCGGGCGCGAGCGCGTCGAGCGCTTTCGTCGTCGGCCGATCGTGTCCGTAGAGCGACAGCCGGTCCGCGCGCGTCGTGTCGATCGAGATGAACACGAGGTTCGCGTTCGGCGCGCGCAATCCTTCCGCATCGACGGACGGCTCGCGATTCGAGCCCCCGCAGCCGAACGCGGCCAGAACGAGTGCAGCGACGAGAA
>JAUIME010000971.1 GCA_030433195.1 bacterium | reverse complement strand
CCTGGGAACCGACCACGGCGCCGCGGCGCCGATGTTCGTCGTCGGCCCGCGGTGCCGCCCGGGTTGCTACGGCGGACGACCGAAACTCGACGCGCTCGTCGACGGCGACGTCGCTCACACCGTCGATTTCCGATCGGTCTATGCCGGCATGCTCGAAGACGTGCTCGGCTGCGACCCGAGGGCAACGCTCGGCGACGGCGCCTCTCGGATCGAGCCGCTGTCCCTCGTGCAACGCGGCTGACAGACTCGCCGAAGACGATGCCCGCACGTTGCACGTGCGGCCGCGCGCGAACGTACGGCGCGCGCGGCACGTGCACACAACCGGGCACGTCAGGGACGCGGAGGAATCTCGGGTCCCGTTCCCGGGCCGGGGGGCACCATCGGCGGCTCGCGACGCGCCGGCTTCTCGCTGGGCGGCTGCGGATTCTTCGGTTCGGGTGGTGGCTCTTGGATCGGTTGCGGCTCGTCCGGCGGAAGTGGATCCTTGGGCGGTTGGGGCTTTTCGTCGGCTCGCATTGCGCCGTATCGATCGAGCGTGTTCGTGCGTCGCATGACGGCTCCTTTCGGTTGTGGGTCTGGACCCCGAGTCGCAAAGACGGTGCCGTCGCGCCCGGTGACTTGCCGATCGCGGTTCCCGGCATGCCGCATGCACTTCGTGTCGACATCGAGAACCGAGGGGGCTTCGATGCAACGCGAGGCCGCTGGCGGCCGAGGCAGACGCGTACCGGTAAGGCTTGCCGCCGGTCGGAATGGTTTACACCCCCGTGGAGCATCGGAGCGACGAATTCGGGGCGCAGTCCGGGCCGAATGCGAGGAGGCAGACCATGACCGAATGGAGGACGTTTCGAAGGGCTCGACTCGATGCTTCCGAGATGCATCGCGTCGAGTACGAATACGCGGGCGCCGACGAATCCGCGACCGTGTTCTTGTTCGTGCACGGCGGACCCGGCGGGGGAATTCGCGAACAAGATCGTGAGTTGTTTCAAGGGCTGCACGCCGGCGCCGTGTTCGTGGACCAACGGGGTGCGGGCCGCAGTCGACCGCGCGGTGAGCTGCGCGACAATACCACCGATCTCCTGATCGACGACTTCGAGTCGATTCGTACGACTCTCGGCATCGACGCGTGGCATCTCGTCGGAGGAAGCTGGGGGAGCACGCTCGCGCTCGCCTACGCGGTTCGTCATCCCGAAGTGATCGAGTCGATCCTCGTGCACGGGGTGTTTCTCTGCCGCGAGCGCGAGATGCGATGGTTCTACGAGGGTGACGGCGCGGCCGAGATCTTTCCCGACGAGTACGAGCGCTTCGTCGCCGGGATCGAGGGCTCGAGTTGGATCGACGTACTCTCGTATTACCGCGACGAGTTCGAGTCGCGATCTGACGAGCGCGTGCAGGCGGCGGTTCGTCGACTGGCTCGGTGGGAGGCGGTCAACTCATATCTCGAGATCACGAGCGAGAAGCTCGAAGAGACGACCGATCCGCGCGAG
>JAUIME010000220.1 GCA_030433195.1 bacterium | reverse complement strand
GATCGCCGGGACGATTCCCGACGCGAGCGCGACGATCGTCGCCACGGCGACCACCGCGATCGCGAACCCCGGTTCGAGCGGACGGATCTCGGCACGCACGAATCCATAGAGATCGCTCACCGTGCGCCCGATCGTCCCGACGATCCCGTTGGCGAGCGCCACGCCGCCCCCGAGCCCCGCGAGTCCGCCGATGCTGCCGAGTAGCGCCGTCTCGCCCACGACGATCCCGAACACGCCGCGCCGCGAGACGCCGAGGCATCGCAATTGTCCGAGGAGTCGCGCGCGCCGCACGACCGCGAACTGCGCCGCCGTGTAGACGAGCAATGCTCCGACGACGAGCGCGAGTCCGCCGAGCGCGACGACGTTCAATCGAAACGCGTCCATCATGCGGGCCACGCGAGCGCCGCGTTGCGCCGGTCGTTCGAGGCGTTCTCCCGGCGCGAGCACTTCGGCGACCTGCGCCTCGCGCCCCTTCTCGACGATGAGCTCGACGCGATCGATCGAGCCGATGCGGCCGAGCAGTTCTTGCGCCGTCGCGATGTCGACGATCGCCGTGTCGCGCGCGGCTTCGCGAAGCACGTCGAGCTCGTACACCGCGAGCACCGTGAGCGCCACGCGACGCCCACCCGCCGCGACGACGAGCGTCTCGCCCGCACCGACGCCCGCGTCGTCGGCCCACGGTCGCGGCAACACGATCGTGTTCGGCTCGGTCACGAATCGCGTCGACTCCGATTCGCGCACGACGCGCTCCTCGCCGTCGCGGCCGAGAAACGGCGTCGAACGAAACGGGTCGATGCCGAGGACGCGAAGCGGCGGGGCGACGGCGAACGACGCATCCTCCTCCGGCCCGCCGGTCTCCCGCTCCGAGTCGTCCCCGATCGCGAGAACCCCGACGCGCCCTTCGACGACGGGCTGCGCCGCACGAACGCCGCGCATCACCGCGATCTCGGCGAAGCGTTCCTCGGGAAGCCGCCCGGGACGCGTAACCTCGTGCGTGGCCCGCCCCGCGACCGCCTCGACCGCGTCGACGAAGCTGCCGCGCGCCGCCGCCCCCGCGAGGTGGATCGCGACGAACACCGCAACACCGCACGCCACGGCCACGATCGACGCGATCGCCGACACGGGATGTCGCCTGACGTCGCGCAGGAGGATCGCCGCCAGTGCGGTCAACGGCCGGCCCCGTCACGATCGGCCGCCTCGAACTCGTCGAGCGCGGCGCGATCGAGGGCCGCGTCGGATTCGACGATCGCACCATCCTCGATGCGCACGATCCGTTCGGCGCGCGCGGCCGCCGCGGCGCTGTGCGTGGCGAGGACGAACGTCGCGCCGCGATCGCGCACGAGCGTCTCGAGCAGATCGAGCACGTCGGCCGCCGCCGCACGGTCGAGCGCGCCCGTCGGTTCGTCGGCGAGCACGAGCCTCGGTTCGTTCACGAGCGCGCGCGCGACGGCGACACGCTGCTGCTGCCCGCCCGAGATCTCCTCGGGAAGGCGCCCCGCTTCGCGCGCGAGCCCGACGGCGTCGAGCAACTTCCGAGCGCGCTCGCGGGCTTCTCGCGCCGGACGCCCCGCGAGCCGAGCCGGCAGCGCGACGTTGTCGACCGCGTCGAGGGTCGGCACGAGGTTGAAGAATTGGAAGACGAACCCGACGTCGCGCAGGCGGTAGCGCGACGCGTCACGGTCTCCGAGCGCTCCTACGTCGGTCCCGGCCACGCGGACGCTTCCTGCGTCGGCCCGGTCCAGGCCACCGATCAGGTGCAAGAGCGTACTCTTTCCCGATCCGCTCGGGCCGACGAGCGCCACGCTCGCACCCGCGGGGATGGCGAGATCGACGCCGTCGAGCGCCACCGTGCGCCCCGCGCCGCTGCCGTAGACCCGCGTCACGCCGCGACAATCGATGAATCGCGCCTCGGTATCGTCCATGGTCCGCGGAGTATAGCTCGCCCCGCGCACGACCTTCGGCGAGCGTCCCCTTCAAAGAATCGTCCATTCCGGGTATCCTCGCAGATCGAGCGTCGGCTTCCGGTCCCGACGCCGATCCCGGGCAGATTCCCCCCGACCCGCGGCCTTTCGGTCCGGCACGGCACGCGGCGTCGACCACGAGAAGAGGAAGGACAGAAGCATGACGTTACGACGTTGGACGATTCTCTCGATCGCGTTCACCCTCGCGGCAGGTGTCGGTACCGCGGCGCGAGCCGGCGAGATCCACGAAGCCCTCGAGCGGCAGCTCGCGATCACGGACGCCACCGCGAAGGTTCCGGTCTACGCGGTCTTCGCCGACCGCATCGAAGGCACCGCGCTCGACGCGCTCACGGCCGGGATCGACAACCGCGACGAACGCCGCACGCGCGTCGTGTCCACGCTGCGCGCGCATGCGACCGCGTCCCAGGCCGACGCCCGCGCGATGCTCGCCGAGGCGCAGGCCGACGGCAAGGTCGAACGCGTTCGCTTCATCTGGATGGGCAACGTGCTCGCGTTCCGCGGAACGACCGACGTCGTCCGCGCGATCGCCGCGCTCGATGCGGTCGAAGAAGTCCGCTACGACGCGCCGCAGACCGAAGCGGCCGACGCTCCGGCTCCGACGCCCGGCCCCGCCCTCGGCCCCGTCGGCGACGGCACCCCGCTGCAGCAGGGTCTCATCCTCATCAATGCGGAAGACGCCTGGAACCTCGGCTACGAGGGGCAGGGTGTGATCTTCGCCAACATCGACACCGGCGTCGACCACACGCACGACGACCTCGAGAACAACGTCTGGATCAACAGCGCGGAAGACCTCAACGGCGACGGTCGCCTGACCGGCGCTGACGTCAACGGCATCGACGACGACGGCAACGGCTACGTCGACGACGTCCTCGGCTACGACTTCGGTGACGACGACCACAACCCGGCCGACGTCCACGGTCACGGTACGGCGACGGGAGGCCAAGTCTGTGGAGACGGCTCGAACGGGCTGCGCACGGGCGTCGCGCCGCAGGCGAAGATGATGTGCCTCAAGCTCTACGATTCGGGGTTCAGTTCGTCCGAAGCGGGCATCTGGGAAGCGATGCAATACGCCGTCGACAACGGCGCGCAGATCACGACGAGCTCGCTCTCGTGGAAGTGGGCGTTCAGCCCGAAGCCGAACTACGCGATGTGGCGCACGATGTCCGACGTCGAGGCGGCGGCCGGCGTGATCCACACCAACTCGATCGGCAACCAAGGCGGCAGCGGCTCGTACCCGATCCCGTACAACGTGGCAACGCCGGGCAACAGCCCCGCGCCGTGGCTGCACCCCGATCAGACGCTTCGCGGCCGCACGTCGTCGACGATCGGTTGCGGCAGCGTCGACGCGTTCACCGACATCATCACCAACAGCTCGGGCCGCGGCCCGTCGGCTTGGGAAGACATCATGTCGGTGCATCCCGAGTACCCGTACGAAATGCCGTTCATGTACCGCGACTACCCGTACGAAACGCAGCCGCTCATGGGGCTGCTCAAGCCCGACGTCTCCTCGCCGGGAGCTTCGACGACGTCGACGACGATCGGCGGCGGCTACGGCGGCTTCGGCGGCACCTCGGCGGCCACGCCGCACACCGCGGGCGTCGTCGCGCTCATGCTCTCGGCCGATCCGTCGCTGACGCCGGCCGACCTCGCGCGCATCCTGCAGCTCTCGTCGATCGAGAAGGGGGATCCGGGCAAGGACATCGAGTACGGCGCCGGTCGCATCGACGCGCTGCGCGCCGTGAACGGTGCCCTCGGCAACCTCGCGCCGACCGTGTCGTCGCTCAGCGCCTCGGTGTTCCCGATGTACGCGCAGACCACGTTCACCATCACCGGCACGAACTTCCTCGCCGACTCCGAAGTCGAGTTCGACGGCGTCCCGGCGGCGTCCACGACCGTGATCAACGGCACGACGCTCGAAGTGACCACGCCGGTCTACCCCACGTGGGATCTCGCCGATCTCACGATCCGCACGGGTCTCGGTGAAGTCACGATGACCGACGAAGTGAGCTTCGAAGGCGACCTCACGCTCAACACCGGCACGATCCGCGTCGGTCAGGGCGTGAGCTTCACGATGCGCGGCCCGGCGAACGCTCGCTGGGGCTACATCATCAACACGCAGACCTCGAACTGCACGCTCAAGGGCATCGACTTCGAGGTGTGCCCGCTCGGACGTCTCGCGCTCGACAAGACGCAGATGACCAACGTCGTCGGTAGCGACCCGGTCTTCTGGATCCTGCCGAACGACCCGACGCTGATCGGCGAGACGCTCTACATCCAAGCCGGCATCGACGGCAACGGCGCCCTCGCGGGCAAGCCGTGGCGCGCGAGCAATGTCGAATCGGGGCTCATCAATCCCTGATTCGCGACGCTTCACGTAGGAACGAAATCGAACGCCCGTGTCTCGCATCGTCGAGGCGCGGGCGTTTTTTCGTGCCGGCGTAAAGAGCCGGCAGGGGCGCGGGCACGGGCCCGGGTTCCGAGATTCGAACGAACGCTCTTCGTTTCGACCGGGTTGCACGAGAGCGCTCGGGGGTTCACACTGTGTGGCTCACTCCCCTGCCCCGAATCGAGATCGGCTCCATGCGGTACTTCCGTTTCGTCTCCGAACATCGCGCGTTTCTCGCGTTCGGGGCTTCGCTGACGTTCGCGTCGAACTTCGGGCAGACGTTCTACGTGGCGTTGTTCGGGGCCGAGATGCGGCGCGAGTTCGGGCTCTCGCACGGCGCGTTCGGGGCACTGTATTCGGTGGCGACGCTCGCGAGCGGGGTGACGCTGATCTGGGTCGGACGCAAGCTCGACGAGTCGGACTTGAGGCGCTACGCGACCGGGGTGTGCCTCGGACTTGTCGGTGCGTGTCTGTTGCTCGCGGCGACGCCGTTCGCTTGGTGCCTCGTGCCGGCCTTCTTCGCGATCCGGTTCACGGGCCAAGGGCTCATGTCGCACACCGCGATGAGCAGCATGGCGCGGTACTTCGAGACGGACCGCGGTCGAGCGATGGGTGTCGCCACGCTCGGCCGGCCGATCGGCGAGTCGATCCTGCCGCGGATCACCGTCGCGCTCATCGCGGGGATCGGGTGGCGCCTCTCGTGGGTCGTCATCGCGGCGGTGCTCGCCGTGTCGCTGCTGCCGTTCACGCGCTGGCTACTACGCGACCACCACGAGCGACATCGCGCACACGAGGAGCGCATGCGCGCGACATCGGCTGGTGGATCGCCGGCCCGCTCGCGCACGCAGCGCGAGGTGCTGAAGGATCCGCGCTTCTGGATCAAGCTCCCGTGCGTCCTCGCGGCGCCGTTCCTTCTCTCGGGCATCTTCTTCCACCAGATTCACATCGCCGAGACGAAGGGTTGGACGATCAAGTGGTACGCGGCCTGCTTCACGGCCTACGCGATCACGACCGTCATTGCGACACTCGTCGGCGGGGTGCTCGTCGATCGCTTCACAGCGCGCCGGTTGCTTCCGACGCTGACGCTGCCGATGGGCGTCGGCTTCGTGACGCTCGCCATGTCCGACTCGCCCGTCGTCGCCGCGACGTTCCTCGGACTCAGCGGCGCGACGATGGGCATCAGCTTCGTCGTGCTCGGAGCGCTGTGGGCCGAGATGTACGGCGTTGCGAACGTCGGTGCGATCCGCGCGCTCACCTCGGCGATCATCGTCTTTTCGACGGCGGCCGCGCCCGTGCTCTTCGGTCGGCTCATCGACCTCGGCACGACCACCGAGACGATCGCCTGGATGAGCGCCGGCTGGGTTGCGGCGGCCGCCGCGCTCGCGACCATTGACGTCGCGATCCCACAGCGCGCCGAGGCGTCGTGATACGATGTGCGCCGCATCGCGGGCGGCAGCGTTCGAGGACGTGTCGATGGTTCGAAATCCCGTGCGAACGAATCGCGGATCGGCCCCTTCACGACGGGCCCGTCTCTTCGGAGCGCTGACCCTGATCGCGGTCGTCTCGTGCGGTCCGAGCGGGTCCGAGCCGGATCCCGCGCACTCGGAGTGGTTCAACCTCGACGAGATCGTCGAGTCGTACACCCCGACTCTCGAGCCGAATGCGCTCCGGACGTACGCGCCCTCCGACGATCTCTTCCGCCGTGACGATGGCGAGTCGATCCACGTCGTCCTGTGGCGAGCGCTTCGGATCCTCCAATCGATGGAGCCCGAAAGGCTCATCCGCTACGTCGACTCGATCGCTCTCTCGGAGCTCGATCGGATTCCGGCAACCGACTGGGGGGACTCCCGTCGACTCGCGAAGGGGATCGCGCTCACGCCCGAACTGCACGCGGATCTCTACGTTAACTTCGCGCGCGGCGCGGAACGCATCGAGTCCGTCTCGGCCGTTGTGAAGACGACGATCGAAACCTCGAAGATTACGCGATCGAATACCGGCGATGTCGTCGACACCGCCTTGTCGATCCTCGAGCATGCACGCGGCGACTGCGCGGCCGCGACCACGCTCTATGAGCTACGAATCACCGCGGGACACTTCGTCCGCAACTGGCGCGAGAGTACGACATTTTTCGGGTTCCACGTCGACGTCTCCGGCTTCTGCTGGGAATCCGGCCGCTCGCTCCGGTGCCGGACCGTGATCGGTTCCCATCTCGGTGGGACGGTTCCCGATCATCGAGCATTCGACGCTCCCGAACCCTGCCCCGTCCGAGACACGCTCTATGTCTTGCAAGGAGATTCCTGTAGCGGGTAGCCCGGGCCTGTCGAAAGCATCGGCATTCGCAGCAGCACGAATGACAAAAGCAACCGCACAAAGCACTTGTGCAACACCTAGAACGATCGGGCTTCGCAATCTTCGAGATCCCTGCTAGGCTGCCGTCGACTGCTGACCAGAGACGAAGGAATCGATGGATCCGAATCGCCCCGATCCCGAGCATCGCAACCCCGAGCATCGCAACGACGACGAACACGCGACGACCGATCACAACGCCGGTCGCCGACGTTTGGAATGGCCGCTCTTGACGCTGGTGATCCTGCTCGGCAGCCTCATCGGTCTCGGCGCATTCACGTTCGGTTACGGCGAGGGGCACTCCTACCTGTCGAGCGACCCGACGGCCTGCATCAATTGTCACGTCATGCAGGGGCACTACGATTCGTGGCTGGCGTCGAGTCACAAGGACGTCGCGACGTGCAACGATTGCCACCTCTCCCACCACCCGATCGGGAAGTGGGTCACGAAGGCCGACAACGGATTCTTCCATTCGCTGGCGTTCACGACCGACTCGTTCCACGAGCCGATCCAGATCAAGCCGAGGAACCGGCGCGTGACGCAGCAGGCGTGCCTGCACTGCCATTCCGACTTCGTCGACTCGCTGCGCCCCGCGGTGCACGGTGGCGAGACGCTGTCCTGTGTCTCATGCCACTCGAGCGTCGGGCACGCCGGACGATGAACCGAGAACCCGAAACACCGAACGACGGAGACTTCCCCATGAGAGCTGCGGATCGACCGATGGATCGCGACGCCCTCGAAGGCCGAACGCTCGTGTACGCGATCGTGCTGTTCGTGGCGATCCTCGCGACGATGATCGTGACGTTCGTACTCGTGACGATCTTCGAGCACAAGCAGGAGGCGCGAACGCCGTTCGTCCGCGTCGCTGAAGTCGACGAGATCACGACCGATCCGCGTCCGTGGGGACAGAACTGGCCGCACCAGTACGACGGCTGGAAAGCGACCGCGGGCGACAAGTTCTTCGGAGGCTCGAGCGCGCTGACCACGAGCAAGCTCGAGACGCAACCCTACCTCGAGCGGCTCTACTCGGGCTACGCGTTCAGCATCGACTACCGCGAAGCGCGCGGCCACGCCTACATGCTCTACGATCAGGGCGTCACCGAACGCATCACGCAAAAGCCTCAAGCCGGGGCGTGCCTGCACTGCCATGCGTCGGCCACGGTGCTCTACCGCAAGGTCGGTCGCGAGGCGCTCGGCAAGCCGACCGACGACGCGTCC
>JAUIME010000219.1 GCA_030433195.1 bacterium | reverse complement strand
TGCACTACCACCGACGCACCACCGAGACGTTCCTCTCGCTGTTCGGCGAAGCGTTCATCTACATGCACGATCGCGTCAAGTGGGGTGAGGGCGTCATTCGCAAGCTCATCCGCGACGAGTCGCTCGATGTCGCTCCCGAAACGACGCACCAGCTCATCACCACGCACAGCCCGGCCGTGAACCTGCTCTTGATGGACAACTTCGACATGAATGTCGATCCCGAGCTCAAGGATCACATCTACCAAGAGGAATGCCCGGGCTACCGATCCGCGCTCGAATCCGTCGGCATCGCCGATCGCGTTGCCGACGACCGCTAGGATCTCGGCCGCGGTCGCATGACGCGCCTCGAGAAGGCACAACGGATTGGACGGATTCTCGACGAGCTGTATCCCGATCCACCCGTGCCGCTCGATCACGACGATCCGTTCACGCTGCTCGTGGCGGTGCTGCTCTCCGCGCAGACGACCGACGTGCGCGTGAATCTCGTGACCCCCGCGCTGTTCCAGCGCGCATCGACTGCGCACGCGATGGCGCGCGTCCCCGAGCGTGAGATCCTCGAGCTCATTCGAACCTGCGGGCTCGCGCCGGGCAAGGCCAAGGCGATCCGGCGGCTGTCGGAGATCCTCGTCGAGGAGCACGACGGCGAGGTGCCGCGCGACATCGACGCACTCGAGCGGCTTCCGGGCGTCGGCCACAAAACCGCGAGCGTCGTCATGGCGCAAGCCTTCGGCGTGCCGGCGTTTCCGGTCGACACGCACATCCATCGGCTTGCGGCGCGATGGGGACTTTCGAACGGGACGAAGGTCGAGCGCACCGAGGCGGACTTGTGTCGCGTCTTCCCGCGCGACGAGTGGAATCGCCGCCACCTGCAGATCATCTTCTTCGGTCGTGAGTTCTGTCCCGCGCGCGGGCACGACCTCGCGACGTGTCGCATCTGCTCGTTCTCGGCGACGAAGAAGCGCATGCGCGAAGAGGCGCGCCGCGCACCGCGGCGCAAGTCGTCATGAGCGTCATCGCGACCGAGGGACTCACGAAACGATACGGCACGCGCCGCGGCATCGAAGACGTCGCGCTGCACGTGAGCGAGGGGTCGCTGTTCGGATTTCTCGGGCCCAACGGTGCGGGCAAGTCGACGACGATCCGCATTCTGCTCGGGTTCATGCAAGCGTCCGAAGGGCGCGCGACCGTGCTCGGTCACGACTGCTGGCGCGAGAGCGCGGTGCTCAAGCGTGAGGTCGGTTACGTTCCCGGCGACGTGCGGCTCTATTCGTGGATGACGGGGCGCATCGCGCTGCGCATCAGCGGTCGCATCCGCGGGCGCGATCTCACGCAGCGTGGCGGCGAGCTCGCCGAACGATTCGGGCTCGACCTGTCGGTGCGCGCCGATCGGATGTCGCGCGGCATGCGGCAGAAGCTCGGCTTGTTGCTCGCGCTCGCCCACGAACCGCGCCTCGCCGTGCTCGACGAGCCGACGTCCGGCCTCGATCCGCTCATGCAGGACGAGCTCGCCGACGTGCTGCGCGAGTTCGCGGCGCGCGGGCACACCGTGTTCTTCTCGAGCCACACGCTGAGCGAGGTCGAGCAGCTCTGTGATCGCGTGGCGATCGTGCGCGACGGCCGCATCGTTGCCGACGAGTCGATCGCCGATCTGCGCGCTCGCGCGCGGCGCACGGTGGTGTTGCACTTCGACACGCCCGAACATGCAGCGAAGACTGCAGCGCCGCCCGAACTCGTCCACGTCGAGCGAACCGGGCGGCTTTGGCGCGCGCAGCTCGAAACCGACGATCCGCGGGCGTTCGCGCGCTGGGTCGCCGCGCAGCCGGTCGCCGACTTTTCGCTCTCGCCCCCGAACCTCGAGGGCGTGTTCCGCGAGTACTATCGCGCCGACGACGACGGAGGCGCGACGTGAGAGGGCTCGTCGAGAAGATCCTGCGCGAGATGCTGATTCCGACGCTCCTGTTCGCGCTCGGGCTCTACACGGTGATGGCGATCCTCACGTTCGTGTTGCCGCAGCTCCAGGGTGGCATCGGCAGCATTCTCGAACAGCTTCCGTTCGTGAAGACGTTCATCGGCGCGCTCCTCGGCACCGAAATCGGTGACGACATCTCGGCGCAGATGTTCCAGGCGTTCTTGTTCGTGCATCCCGTCGTGTTGCTGACGACGTGGGGGCACGCGGTGACGTTCTGCACGCGCGTGCCCGCGGGCGAGATCGATCGCGGAACCATCGACGTGCTGCTCGCGTGGCCGCTGTCGCGCGGCAAGATCTACGCGGTCGAGTCGGTGATGTGCCTCGCGACCGGGCTGTTCGTGCTCGCGACGGGTTGGCTCGGCCACCTCACGACGGTCGGCGGCATGCCCGACGACATGCGCCCGAGCGGCATCGGCGTCATCTGGGTGTACCTGAACTTCTTCGCGCTCTACATCGCCGTTGCCGGTCTCGCGTTTCTCGCGTCGTCGATCTCGAACCGACGCGGCCGCGCGGTCGGGGCGGTCGTTGCGTTCATCGTCGCGTCGTTCCTGCTGAACTTCGTCGCGCCGTTCTGGGGACCCGCAAGAAGCGTCGACTTCCTCGCGCTGCTCACCTACTACCGACCCGCCGAAGTGCTCGCGAACGTCGAGTTCCCACTGCGCAATATCGCCGTCCTCCTCGGGGTCGGGCTTACCGCCTGGGCCGCGGGCTTCGGCGTACTCTCGCGCCGCAGTATCGCCACCGCGTAGCCCCAAGTCATTTGCCTTTCGATCTTTGCGAATCCTCTCGAGATTTCGCCAACGAATGACGAAAAACTTCGTGAACTTGACGAAGGTTTACGTCATACTCGTTCGAACGAGCGCGGGAGTTTCCCCGCGCCGACGGACAGTTCGAGGGCGCCGATGAAGAAGCGCGACAAGAAGAAACCGACGGATGCCGAGCTCGAAATCCTGCAGGTGCTGTGGGACCGCGGGCCGACGACCGTGCGCGACGTGCTGAACATCCTCTCCGAGCGGCGCGAGGTCGGCTACACGACGGTCCTGAAGCTCATGCAGATCATGGCCGACAAGGGGCTCCTCGAGAAGGACGACTCCGTGCGGCCGCAGGTGTATCGCCCCGCGAAGACGCGCAACCAGACCGAGACCGCGTTCCTCGGCGATCTCATGGATCGCGTGTTCCGGGGTTCGCCCGGGAACCTCGTATTGCAGGCGCTCTCGACGCGCAAGGTCTCGTCCGAGGAGCGTGACAAGATCCGCGAACTCTTGGACCGCCTCGAGAAGGAATCGAACGAATGACGGCCTGGATCGATACCGCGGAGCTCTCACGCATCGTCGGCACGACGTTCCTGCACTTCTTGTGGCAGGGCACGCTCGTGGCCGCGATCGTCGCCGTGACGCTCGAGTTGCTGCGCCGATCGAGCGCGTCGGCACGCTATGCGGTCGCGGTGTTCGGGCTCTTCGTCGTCGCGGCGGCGCCCGTCGTGACGGCGCTGTGGCTCGGCATTCTCGACGCGTCGGTGTCGACGCCGGTCGCCGCATCGTCGGCGGGTGTGGCACCGCTCGAAGCCGTGCGCGAGACGCCGTGGATCCTCGCAGCGCTCGCGGCGTTTTGGGGCATCGGCGCCACACTCTTTTGGCTGCGCTTCACGGCTCAGTGGCTCTACACGATTCGACTGCGCATGGCCGCGCTCTCCGAAGCGCCGGCGCTCGCCGAATCGATCGTGCGAGAGTTCGTCGAGCGATCCGGCATCCGACGCAGTGTTCGTGTGTTCGAATCGGGACTTGCGTGCGTTCCGGTCGTGGTCGGTTGGCTGCGTCCCGTGATCCTGCTCCCGGCGAGCGCCGTGCGCGCGCTGTCGCCCGAGGAGCTTCGGGCCGTGATGCTCCACGAATTGGCACACATCCGCCGGCACGACGGTTTGATCAACCTCGTGCAGGCGATCGTCGAATCGACGTTGTTTTTCCATCCCGCCGTCTGGTGGATCTCCCACCGCATTCGGACCGAGCGGGAATATTGCTGTGATGACCTCGTCGCGGGACGCCGCGCCGAGGCGGTGACTTATGCAAGAGCGCTCTTTCTGTTGGACTCGTTGAGTAGTCGTGAAGCGGAACCCATGACCATAGGCTCGACAGGAGGACCCCTGATGCAACGCATCTCCAGAATCACCGGGCAAGACTTGCCCGCGAGACGCCGCGCGATCGCGTGGATGGCGCCGATTCTCGTCGCGGCAGCCGCCGTGACGACGTTCGCGGCGTTCCGCCCCGCCACCGCGTGCCCGCCCGACAAGGAAGCCGAGGCGGCCGAGCTCACCATGCGTGAGCGCGACGAAGAACGAGCGGCCCGCGACCTTCGCGTCGCGCAAGCCATGCAGCAACCGCGTCGAGCGCAAGAGGCCGACGCCCGCGCGGCCGAGATCGCCGAGCTCGAAGCGGCGCGCGAGCAAATGCGCAAGCGCCTCGCCGAGGTCGAAGCGCGCCTCGAAGCGATGCGCGCCGGACGCGAAGCACACCGCGCGCACCGACAGTACGACGAGTGGCGCCGAGACGCCGGGAATGCCCGGCAAGCCGAGCTGCGCGCGCGTTACGAAGAAGAGCGTGCGCGGCACGAGGAGCAGCGGCGCCAGCAGGTCGACGCCGAACGTCGGAGCTTCGAAGAAGCAGAGGCTCGCTACGAGGAGCAGCGTCAGCGCGAGCTCGAGGCGGACCGTCGTCGCCACGACGATCGGCGCGCGCGCGAGCACGCCGAACACGAGGCACGACGTCGCCAGGCCGAAGAAGATCGGATGCGATATCTCGAGCAGCGTCAGCGCGAACTCGAGGCGGATCGTCGCCGAACTTCGGAAGAGATCCTTGCGAGAAGTCGAGCCGAGGCCGATGCTGTCCGTGCGAGAGGTCGCGCCGAAGCCGATCGTGCTGCCGAAGAGGCCGCGCGCGTCGAGGCTGAGAACCACTACCGCGCCGAGGTGGAGCGAGCGCGCGCGCAGGCGGCCGCACTCGAAGCTCGACAGCAGGAGCTCCGCGCGGAGCTGCAGTCGCGCGAATCGTCGCACTTCAGTTGGGACGAGGCGCACGAGCGAGCGAGGCACCTCGAGGCCGAAGCGGCAAGGCTGCGCGATCTCGCGGAGGTCGAGCGCGCTCGTCTCGGTGAGGCCGAGTCGATCCGCCGCACCGACCGGGCGGCGCGAGCGCGTGACGCCGAGATCCGCGTCGCGGAAGCGCGGCGTCGGCTCGACGAGCTCGCTGCGCACGCAGCCTCGTCGGACACGAAGGCGGCCGACGTGCGTGCGGCGCTCGAAGATGCGAAGGCGAAGCTCGAGCGACTTGCGGACGAGGGAGAAGCCGCCGACGATGCCGCACGGCAGCGAGCGTCGGATCGCGTGAAGCAGCTGTTCGACCAGGCGACGCGGCATCGTGCCGAAGCGGAGTCGCTGACGGACGCGTACCAAGCGATGCGCCTTCAGTACGAAGAGCAAATCGCGCAGCAGCGTGAAGGCAACGGCAATCAGGGAGGATCCTGCGACGTTGCGGGTGCGATCGGCGCCCAGCGAGAGCTCATGGAACGTGCCGCGGCCGAGGCGAAAGCGGCCGCGATGGCGGCGCGCGAGCAGGCGAAGGTTCGCCAAGCGCAGCTACGCGCCGTCGAAGAGGCGATTCGTCAGGCCGATCCGACGAGTGACCGAAACGTCACCGTGGAGCACGTTCTCGATCAAGCCGTGAAGCGACTGCACGATCAGGAAACGAAACTCGACGATCGCGTGCGTCAGCAGTTGCTCGAACGCGTCGAAGAGACGCGATGGCGTCTCGAGCATCAGCGACAGGTCGAGAAGCAGAAGGCGGCCGAGATCGAGGCACTGCGACAGCGACTCGACATGCAGCGCGAGCAGGAAAAGCTCGAGAAGGAGAAGCAGCAGGAGCCGAAGGAGGCGAAGCCCGAGCGCCGTGAGCTCCACGTGCAGGCGACGCCCGAAGCCGCCGCCGTACCGGTGTCCGATACCGAAGGCGGAAGCGAGGCCGAAGTCGTCGTGTCGCTGCCGATCGGTCTCGACGCGTACCTACAGAGACTGCGTCTCGACAAGACGGCCGGAGAGGAAACCTCGAACGACGGTATGTCGTTCTGACCGATCGGTCGTCGTTACACCAAATCTGACGCGGCCCACTAGAACTCCCACGGCCCGACGCGCAATCGACGCGCGATCGGGCCGTTTCATTGCACCGTGAGCGTTCCGGCGTCGACGTCCGTGTTCGGTTCGATCGCGAGGATCGAGACGTCGTCGAGAGGAGGCGGTGCGGCGGGCCCGTCCGAGCCGTGGCGTCGAGCGAGGACGAACTTCTTTCCGGGCATCACGTAGTCGAAGGCGAAAGCGCCCGTGTCGTCGGATTCGATCGACCGGAACCACGCGGGCTCGGGCTCGCCGGGACCGCGCGGCTCGTACAGGTCGTACAGATCGATGATCGCGCGCGTGCCGTTGCCGGAGGCGTCGACCGCGCGGCCGAACAGGCGCGCCCCCTCGAGCATGAAGAACGATGCCGTCTGCGCCTCGCTCGTGACGTGATGCATCGCGGAGTAGCGAGCGTTGATGCCGGGATCGGTCGTGGCGATCGACATCCAGACGTCGCCGACGGGGAGGTCTTCGAGCCGGAACGTGCCCTCGACGGTCGTCGTCTCGGCGAGAGGCGGGTCGTCGTTACGGTAGGAGGCTTCGGTGGGGTGGACGCGAACCGTGCACGGAGCCGTGTACGTCTCGTCGGCTTTCGTCATGAGGCGCCCGTCGATCGCGCCGACGGGTTCGGGATCGGTCGCGTCGGCGTCGGGGGCGGGGGCGGGATCACCGCACGCGACGGCGAGCGTCGCGAGCACGAGGATCGCGAGCCTCGAGGAGACGTCGCGCCAGGTCTTCATGGGGTTCCTCCGGGAGTGTCGCGTGAATCGGCTCGGTCGAGGAGCGCCTCGCGGTTTCCGTGCGGGGATCGGGACTACGCCGCGATCAGACCACGAACTGCTCGTAGCAATCGGCGAGGTCCTTGGTGATGTTCTTCTCGTGCGCTTCCATCGTGCCGCCGCCGATTTCGAGAAGCTTCGCGTCGCGCCACAGCCGCTCGACGACGTACTCGCCGACGTAGCCGTACCCGCCGAGCACCTGAATGGCCGAATCGGCGACTTCCTTGCCGACTTCGCACGCGACGAGCTTCACGCCGTCCGAGTCGATGCGGTTGCCGGGCGAGTTCAGGTCGAGCCGGCGCGCGGTGTCGTAGACGTAGGCGCGGGCGCCCTTCCACTTCGCGTAAGAACGCGCAATGTGACGCTGGATCTGGCCGAACTTGCGCAGCGGCGAACCGAACGCCTCGCGCTCGTTGGCATAGCGGCACATGGCCTGCACGCATCGCATGCCGATGCCGAGCGACATCGCGGCGAGCGTGACGCGCTCGATCTCGAGGTTCTTCATCATGTGCAGCATCGAGTCGCCTTCGGCACCGAGGAGGTTCGCCGCGGGCACTTCGCAGTCTTCGAACACGAGCTCGGCCGTCGTCGAGGCGCGCATGCCGAGCTTGTCCTTGATCTTCTGTCCGGCCGAGAACCCCGGCGTACCCTTCTCGACGACGAACGACGAAACCTTGCCGTCGGTCTTCGCGTAGACGAGGAAGACGTCGCCGAGATCGGTGTCGCTGATCATGCCGTTCGTGATCCACATCTTGCGGCCGTTCATGACGTAGACGTCGCCCTTCTTGACGGCCGTCGTCTGCATGCCGAGGACGTCGGTGCCGACGTGCGGCTCCGACATGCACATCCCTGCGACCCACTCGCCGCTGATGACCTGCGGCAGAATGCGCGCCCGCTGCTCGTCGTTCGCGTTCTGGTAGAAGTTGTTCACGAACAGCATCGCGTGCGCGAGGTAGGCGAGCGTGAAGCCGGGGTCTGCCTTGGACAGCTCATGGTGCGCGATGACGGCGGCCACCGAGTCCATCCCCGAGCCACCCGACTCC
>JAUIME010000218.1 GCA_030433195.1 bacterium | reverse complement strand
GAGCTCGACGCTCTCGGACAGCGTCGGAAGTTGATCGAGCATGCGGTCGAGGCCGGGACACGGGCGCCCGTTGATCCAGACGCGATCGCCGCGTAGCGGCGCGAAGCGCGGATCGTCGAGCACGAGTTCGAGGCGACGGCACGTCTTCGCTTCGTACATGTCGCGGGCGGCCGCGACGAGATCCCCGCGCATCGGCGGCTCGAGGCGAAAGCTCTGCAGATCGTCCAGCAGACCGTCGAGCGCGGCGAGGATGCCGTGCCACGCGCCCGGATCGAGTCGACCGAAGAGCAGCGTGTCGCTCAGCGTCGGATAGCCGTAGTACTCGAGCTCGAGATAGGGCGAGCCGAGGTCGATGCGGTAGTCGAGCACGCGCGGCGCGATCGGTTGCAGACGATGCGGCAACCGTAGGTACCACGCGATCTCTCGGTTGAGCTTGTCGGCATCGTCACTCGTCTTGCGCAGCACTCCGCGACGTCCGTCGATGCGCACGTCGTTGAAGAAACGCCGTCCGACGAAGAAGCGTCGCTTCGTCTCGTAGTAGGTGTCGAGGTGTCCGAGATCCCACCAACCGTCGACGTCGGCGAGGATGCGCGTGCGCGGCGGCTGGGCGTTGTAGTGCTCGCGAAGCGCCACGTAGAACGGATCGAGCTCGGTCGGCGTCGTGTTCTGCACCGCGCGTCGCAAGGCGGCCGTGAATCCGGCGGGGTCGGCGAACGCGAACGCGCCGACGAGTGCGCGGTGCGGCGGCTCGCCGGACTTGCGCCGATCCTTGTCGACGAGGTTCGTGATGTTGCCCGAGATGTCGTGCTCGACCGTCGTCCAGCGGTACGCGTCGGCGACTTCGGCGCACGCGATCGTCGTGCGTCCGGAGGTCAGCCGATCGGTCACCACGGTGTCGCCGAAGTTGACGACGAGGTGATCGGGGCTCGCGTCGAGGGAGTCGAGCGCCGTGAGTACGGTCTCCCCGAGACTTCGCGTGGAGCCCACGTGGACGACCTGCGCGCCGAGCTCGTCGTGGCGTTCGACGTAGCGCTCGATCGCGTCCGAATCCTCGTCGACCGCGACGATCGTGCGATAGCCCTCGCGGTGCATCGGCGTGGCGATGTAGTGGAGCGCGGGCTTCGAATCGAGCGGGATCATCGCGGGGAGGATCCGTCCGAACTCCGCTTCGAGCTCGACGGGGACCGTCCGCGCGCAGGGGATCAAGAGGATCTTCGTCACGACGAGGGATCTCCGGGGATTCGGCCGTGGCCACCGACAGGTCGCACGACGCCGCCATTCGGAGGGTTTCGGCTCTGCTGTGCGATCGTCCTGAGCGGAATCTGCCGAATGCGCTCGAAGGTCGTCCGCCTGCTGGACATCGGGAGATGCGTCGGTCAAGATGTCGCGCGGGTCCGGCCGATCCCGCGCCGCTACGCGCGGGCCGTCTCGGGGCGGCAGGCGAGCCCGAACGAAACGCCTACAAACCGCTGAGGATGGATCGCAATGCCGATCTCGGGACTCTGGATCCGGTCGTTCTCGATGTTCTTCCTGCCGCCCGTGCTCACGCTCGCGGCGCTCGTCGCGGCCGTGCACGTGATCGATCGAGCCGCCGAGTGGCGGGTGCGGCGTGGCGAGGCATCGGGGCTGGTCGACCTCCAGCGCGAGACGTTGCTCGGCGAGTTTCGGTCGATCGAGTCGGACGTGCTATTCCTCGCTCAACAGCAGCGACTCGTGGATTTCGCTTCGGGAAGGACGAGCGCACGGGACGCGATCGAGCGCGAGTACATCCACTTCTGCGCCGCGAAGCGCCGCTACGATCAGATCCGTTTCCTCGACCTCGACGGCGTCGAGCAGATCCGCGTGAACTTCGCCGACGGTACGCCGGCGGTGGTGCCCGAGTCCGGCTTGCAGGCGAAGGCGGGTCGGTACTATGTCGATGCGGCGCTCGAGATCGATCCGGGCGAAGTGTACGTCTCGCGATTCGACCTCAACGTCGAGCACGGCGTTCTCGAAGAGCCACGCAAGCCCGTGATTCGGTTCGCGACGCCGGTCTTCGACGCGAGCGGAGCCAAGCGCGGAATCCTCGTGTTGAACTACCTCGGCGCACGCTTGCTCGGGCACGTCGCCGATCTCGCGACGAGCTTCGTCGGGAGCTCGATGCTCGTCGACGCCGAGGGCTATTGGCTCGTCGGTCCTTCGCCCGACGACGAGTGGGGATTCGCGCTCGGCATCGAACGGCGCTTCTCGAGTGAGTATCCGTTTGCGTGGAAGCGCATGACGACCGAGCGCCGCGGCATCGTCACGACGGATGCGGGAATCTTCGCCTTCGAGACGATCGACTCGGAGAACCCGCTGCACTTCGTCGCGCACGCACCGCGCCGTGATGTGGCGCGACGGCCGGCGCGCGTGCTGCAGCGCCTTTTGCTCGTGTACGGCGTCATGGTCGCGCTCGTGGCGACGCTCGCCGCGTTTCTCGCGCGCGCGTCGACGCTGCGAAGCGCGCAAGACGCGAAGATTCGCGATTCCGAAACGCGGCTACGCGCCCTCACGACACGCCTTCTCGACACGCAAGAAGAAGAACGTCGTGCCATCGCGCGCGACCTGCACGACGACCTCGGTCAGCTCGTCACCGCGACGAGTCTCGACTTGCAGCGCGCGCAGGCCGAGTCCTCCGACGAGCGGCGCGGCGCGGCGATCGGCCATGCGCTCGCGAGCACCGAGATGCTCCTGGAGCGCGTCCACGAGATCGCGACGCGGCTGCGTCCGACGGTGCTCGACGATTTCGGGCTGCGCGATGCGCTGCAGAGCCTCGCGGCCGAGTTCGAGTCGGCACGCGGGGTGTCGGTTCGTACCGCCCTCGGTGAAAGAGGGCTCGACCTGCCCACCGAAGTGAGTCAGAATCTGTTCCGCATCGTGCAGGAGGCGCTCACGAACGTGACGCGACATGCCGAAGCGAGTGAGGTCGAGATCGAGCTCGCGGCACATCCCGATCGCGTCGAGCTGCGGATCGCGGACGACGGGCGCGGATTCGATCCGGCGGCCGTCGACCAAGGCCGACTCGGTGTGCTCGGCATGCGCGAGCGAGCCGAGTTGCTCGGCGGCACGCTCGTCGTGTCGTCGGCGCCCGGCGACGGTACACGAATCGAGGTCGTGATCCCGCGGCCCGACCACGAGGGTCAACACCGAACCGAAGCGAGGACGAAGGATTGAGTAACGGACCCATTCGCGTGACGCTTGCCGACGATCACGTCATGGTGCGCGAGGCGTTGTCGCAGATCCTCGAAGCGAGCGAGTCGATCGAAGTCGTGGGCCAAGCGGACGACGGTGCGGCGGCGCTCGCGCTCATCCGCGAGACGCTCCCCGACGTTGCGGTTCTCGACTACAGCATGCCGGCGCTCGACACCCTGTCGATCCTCGAGTGGGTCGTGAAGCAAGCCCCCGACACGAAGGTCATCGTGCTGACCGTCCACGAGAACCTGCACTACGCCGTGAAGGTGCTCGAGGCCGGGGCGCACGGCTTCGTCGTGAAGTCGGGCGCGGTCCAAGAGCTCGTCGACGCCATCCGCTCGGTGCGCGCCGGTGACGTGTACATCTCGCCGAAGGTCTCGCAGAAGGTGCTGCAGCACCTGCGCACTCCGAAGAAGAGCCGCGGCGGGCTCGACGACCTCTCGCAGCGCGAGTTCGAGCTCTTGCGCGCACTCGGCGCGGGCTCGAGTCTCAAGGAATGCGCGCGACGCCTCAAGATCACGACGAGCACCGCGTCGACGTATCGGTCGCGCCTCATGGAAAAGCTCGAACTCGAGACGACGGCGGAGATCATCCGCTACGCCATCGAGCACGACATCGTCGGCTGATCGACCGAAGCGGGCCGCTTCGACCAGCGGTCACTCGCGGGCGGATGCATCCGTCGTGAGGCCGCGCCCGGCGGGGACCCACAGCGTCGTGCGCACGGAGGTCACCGTTGCCTGCGGCAGTTGGATCGAGATGGGCGAGCCCGTGCCGAGTCCCGTAGTGCGCGACGGAATCGGGCGCGTGACGGTCGACTTCGTGAGGCGCACGTCGGCGCGGACCGCGACGTTGTGCGCGCGCACGCGACGCCAATAGCTTTCGAACGTGTCGCGAACTTCGGTGGCGCGCATCGCGAGTGCGGGGGTGTCGCGCTCTTTCGCTTCGCGCACGAGCTCGTCGTACGCGCGGTCGCAGGCGGCGCGATTGCCGTACGCGAGGGCGCGGAACTGTCGTTCGAGCCGCTGCTGTTCGCGACGTGCGTGCTGCACCGCGAGTCGCTCCCGCTCGGTGGCGGACCGTTCAGCCGACCGCTCGAGGCGACGCTCGGCGGCGAGGTCCTCGGGCGAGATCCATTGGCCGCGGCGACGCTCCCACCCGAGCGCAAGGCGCGCGACGACGTGCCCGGGATCGCGTTCGAGCGCGGCGCGCAACTCGACGCGTGCGCCTTCTTCGTAGTCGTGCTCGCGACACCACATCGCAAGCGCGACGTGCGCGTCCGCGTCGGCCGGGGGCTGCTCGGCCTTCTTCTCACGATAGCGCTCGACGACGGTCGGCTTGCGTTCGATTGACACCACATCTTGGCGCGCGACCTCCACGGATCCGAACCGCGTCGTGACGAGGAGTCGATCGCCGCGCTCCTCGATCGTCCCTTCGACGACCCCGCCGTGCCGCAGCTTCACGACGTCGGCCGACGCGGGAGACGGCAGCAGCGCCACGGCGCCGAGCGCGAGGAGGGCTAGCCGGTGGAACGCGTTGTTCGTGGAGCAAATCGACAGGACGGAGCGGGTCGGGGCAGAGCGGAGAGCGGCGGGATTCGACACGGTTGCCTCCGGGGTAGGACGGAAGCCGGACGTCTCGATCGTATCGCGCCGCGGGCGGGGGATGCAACCCTTTGCAATTCCGTCGTTTGTGCCGAGGCTCGGGGACGGGACGATTTCCGACGAGGTGTCGCTTTTCGTCCACACGGATCCGCGGGCAAGTGCGACAGACCGACTCGGGACGCTTCCCTAGAATCAGGGCCGAGATCTGAGGAGGTCTTGCATTCATGAGCGTGTCGTTGCCGAGTTCGAGTTTGCCCCGAGTCGCGACGCCAGCCGGCGCGCCCGACCTTGCATGGACCGTCGCCCGACGTGCTGTTTGGGCCGTGGGCGTCGCGATCGTCGTTTCGCTCGCCGTTGCGCCGAGCTTCGGTCTTCACGCGCTTTGGAACGTGTTGATTCCCGTTGCGCCCGCGCTGTTCGTCTTCGTGCCCGGCTTCTGGCGCAACGTGTGCCCGCTCGCCGCGACGGCTCGGTTCGCCGGCCGCACGCGCGCGACCGTGGCCCCTCGTCCACGACCCATGTCCCGCGGCTTGCAAGAATGGCTCGCGGTCGGGGGAGTGGCGGCGTTCTTCGTGATCGTGCCGCTGCGTCACGCATGGTTCGACACCGGAGCCTCGGCCTCGGTGATGCTGCTCGGAATCGCGGCGC
Source organism: bacterium (assembly GCA_030433195.1). Taxonomy (GTDB): domain Bacteria; phylum Planctomycetota; class JACOTG01; order JACOTG01; family JAUIME01; genus JAUIME01. The sequence goes on along the minus strand of JAUIME010000218.1, from coordinate 2,505 downwards.
TCGCGGCGGTCGCGCTCTCGATCCGCTTCGATGCGAAGAGCGGTTGGTGCAGCGGGCTGTGCCCCGTGCATCCGATCGAGAAACTCTACGGCAGCGATCCGGTCACGAGCGTTCGCAACGCGTCGTGCTCGTCGTGCTCGAGCTGCGTCGAGCTGTGCTCGGACTCGGTGTCGGGTTCGTACGCGCTTGCCGGTCGGCGCCGGTCGCCGCGCCGCGTCGCGGGCATCGTCCTCGCGGGGGCTCTGCCTGGCTTCATCGTCGCATGGTTCCGCGTGCCCGACATGCACGGCCTCGAAAGTGTCGCCCAACTCGCGTTCGTGTACGGCCTCCCGCTCGCGGGCGGCGTGGCGTCGCTGGCTGTATTCGTCGCTTTGCTGCGCGGCTTTGGCCGACAGCGCGAGCGAACGTTGACGCGCCTGTTCGCACTTGCCGCGGTGACCGCTTACTACGCGCATCGCCTGCCGGCTCTCTTCGGCGGCGGAGTCGTGCCCGGCGACGGGATGCTCGTCGATCTCTCGGCGAGCGCTCCGGCCGGCTTCTTCACGGCACTGTCGCTGCTACCGGTCGCCGTTTTCGGCGCCTGGTTCATCGCCGTGGACGGACGTCGCCGTGCGTGGAGCCCGCGTCCCGAGCGCACGCCCGATGCGACCCAGCGAAACGAGCACGAAGCGCCCAAGGCCGTCTGGGTCTGACGCACGAGAATCGAAGCAGCATCGAAGAGAGTCGGAGGAGTCATGAGAACGCACCGATGGAACCCCCTCCTCGTCATTGTGACGATCGTACTGGCCCTTGCGGCCGGCTACGTTTTCGGATCCTCGGATCCGGGAGTGCGAGCCGACGTGCCCGAGGGCGAGAAGGACAAGCCCGTGACGGGCGAAACCACGACGACGAAAGCCGAGAAGGCCGACTACTCCAAGTGGACGGCGAGCATCGACATCGATCGGACGCGGCCGCTCCACATGCTCCAGAGTCCGCCCGCGATTACCGAACGCGGCGATACGGATTGGGGCCTCGGTCCGAGTCACGTCTCGAAGCTGGAGCCGTATCCGTCGCTCGCCAAGGGAGACCGCACGCCGTTCGATCTGTGGCGCTACGCGGGTCGCGGCAAGAGTTCGTGGGGCATTCCGGAGTTGCCCGGGACGTTCGACGAGTGGGTCGCGATGCACCGCGAACGCAAGCCCGCGCTCATGAGCGACGTCGAGGAGTACATGAACGGTCGGTTCGCCTTCTCGGGCGAAGCGATCGAGGGCGCCTACCAATCGGGCGGGAAGCCGATCATGGCCGGCCCCGTCGCCAAGCTTCCCGGTAGCGTCGAATCGTGGGAAGCGCTCGCCGAGTTGAGCCCGGACGTGATCCGGGATCGCGGTCTGTTTCCGTACTTGCCGCTCGCGCATCCGACGCAGGTCACCGCGCACATGCTGTTCCCGAAGATGTGGACCGACGTCCATCCCGAGCACCACCGCTTGGACGTCGACTTCGACATTCCCGACGCGTACTTGCCCGAGTTTCCGCCGCCCTTGTTCCTCACGAACCACAAGGAACTCGGCGACGTTACGGGTGGGCGCGAGGTCACGATCAGCAACTACTTCGAGATCTTCGACGGATTGATCACGCCCGAGCAAATGGAAGGGCTCAAGGAGTTGCTGTTGCCGACCGCGACGACGTGGTTCAACCAAACGACGCACCGCGTCACGCTCGAGCCGAGCGCCGGCGTGTCGTGTTTCTCGTGCCACGTGAACGGGCACACGAACGCGGCGATCGAGCTCGCGCCCGACGGTCGTCCGAATCTCGCGCGTTTGCGCGTCGACACGCCGACGGTTCGCGGCAACTTCAACCTCATGCAGCTCTCGTCGAAGCGGTCGATCCGCAGCCTCGATCACTTCGCCGAGGTCGAGGAGTACTTCGACGGCGACCCCGCGATCGGCCAGTCGATCGGGCTCGCCGCGCGCCAGCGATCGGTCACGAATCGCATGGGCGACTTCATGGCGATCGTCGACTATCCGCCCGCGCCGAAGCTCACCCCGCTCATGAAGCTCGACAAGAATCTCGCGACCGAACAAGAGCTCCGCGGCGAAGCGTTGTTCCACGGAAAGGGGCAGTGCGCGCAGTGCCACTACGGCCCGGCCTTCACCGACGACTATCTGCACGACCTGCGCGTCGAGCGCTTCTATCCGGGACGTCCCGAGGGTCCGATCAAGACCTTCCCGCTGCGCGGCATCAAGGACACGCCGCCGTACCTGCACGACGGACGCCTGCCGACGCTCGCCGACACCGTCGAGTTCTTCAATCTGGTGCTCGAACTCGATCTGACGGCGCAAGAGAAGGACGACCTCGTCGCCTTCATGCTCTGCCTCTGATCCGCCCGTACGAAGCGACAGAACCGAGACTCACGACCCGCCCGCGCCATCGAGCCCGGGCGGGTCGCTCTGTTTCGTGAGCGAGGCGCGGATCGAGTCATCGCCGGGTTTCGATCGGTCCGATCGAGTCGGAACCCTGGCGGATCGA
>JAUIME010000217.1 GCA_030433195.1 bacterium | reverse complement strand
GGCGGATGCGCGATGTGAGATCTTGCTCGAGTTCGCGGCGCTCGATCTCGAGCCGGACCGTCTCGAGCAGGTTCTCTTGGACCTGCTCCGCGAGATCGACCTGAAGAGCCCTATTCGCACGGACGCGTACGCGGCCACGGGGGGCGCGCTCGCCGCCTTATGGGAGTCTCACCCGGAACGACTCGCGAACGTTCGAGACCTCGTTCAGTGGGAAGACAATCCTGCGCTCCTCCAGGCTCTCATCAGGGCGTGCGCCACGCATCGGGACTCCGACCACTTGATCGGCTTCGACGAGGATCTCTACTGGCTGCAGACTTCCGAGGTGGCGGACGAGGCCTTGCGAACGATGATCGCCGGAAACATCGTGTTCTTCGCGTCTCGTTGGGGGACCGGAGGCGATGCGCTTATCGAGAATCTCGGAGACGTCGATGTCCGTATTCCGTCAATCCACTCGGCGTGCATCATCTTGGATGCATATGATCGACGTCCCGACAAGCGTCGCATCTCACCGGGCCAGCGAGACGCGATGCTCCAGGCTCTTGTCGACGCGGCTGTCGACCCGGCGCTTCGTCCAACCGAGGTAGAACGGATCAAAGCCATGCTTGGCGGCTTGTCCCCCGATTCGATTGCGTGGATCGACGATTCGAGAAGCTCGGGATCTCGAGACCGTCGCCTCGCAATGACTGATCCGGCTCATCCGGATTGATACTCGATCGCGTACCAAGTCTTGTTCCTTATCGAGCTCCGGAGCCGCGGACGAGTAGCAATCCGAACCTCCGCTCGGACTCCGACCCGAAACGGATCAGAGTCGACGAGTCGGCTCGCACAGGTTGTCAAGCAATCGGTGCGTGAAGCCGGCAACGAATCCCGGGAATCTGTTTCGATCGCGTGCGCAGTAGCGGCCGGCTCGTGGGTCATTGCTGCCGACGCCATCGACAGACCTTGGCTAGAGGGAGCACTTCGGATCCCACTCACGGATCCTGACCGCGCTACCGCGCGCGTCCTCGACGTTGCGCGTCTCACCTACCGAGTCTTGTGGTCGGCCGATGCTCGTCGCCAACCCCAGTTCGCCTGAGCCGTACTCCTGGCTCCCCAGGCGTACAGCGAACCGAATCAAAACAACCGCAACTGCCGATCCAGCCCCGCGACCAACTCAAACTCCAACCCCAACTGCTGCAACACCGGATCCGCGACCGGGCGGACTTGTTTCTGGATGTAGTGCTCGTAGTCGAACGGATGCTCGCGCTCGCCGGCGGGCTCCGCGCCCTCGGTGGTCATCACGTACGCGACGACGCGCCCAGGCGCCTCGGACATCTTCCGCGCGGCGGCCACGTGCGGCGGCGTCGATCGCGTGTACTCGGACGGATCCTTCCGCAGCCCCTTGCGGTACACGAGCTCTTTGTCGAGCTTACCGGCACGCAAATCGGCAATCACCTCGCGCAGCAACTCCCCGATCGGCCGCTCGCGGAACAGTCGATCGTACAGCTCGCGCTGCACCCGCTTCGCAAGATCGGTCCAGTCCCTCCGAACAACCTCTAGCCCCGTGAACACGACTTCCGTTTTACCGTCGTCGTGTTCGACGAGCCCCGCGTAGCGCTTGCGCGCACCGGTCGCGCCGTGCCGTACCGTCGGTAGCAACAGCTTCAAATACAGCTTCTCGAACTCCAATTCCAGCCGATTCTCGACACCCCACGTTCGCTGCACGTGTTCGTCGAGTTCGCGGTTAAGCCGGGCACCGAGGTCTTCGCCCATTTGCTTGGAGATGCGGGAGTCCATCACGCCGGACGCCACGAAGAGGCTGTCGGTGTCGCCGTAGAGGACGCTGTGGCCGTGGGCTTCGATGCGGGATTTGGCCCAGCGGAGGATTTCGCGGCCGAAGCTCGTGATGGCGTTGGCTAGGGGGCCGCTGTGGAAGCGGCTGGCGGTGGTGCCGAGAACTCCATAGAACGAGTTCATGAGGATCTTGATGGCGTGGGATCGGATCCAGTTGCCTTGGGCTTTGGCTTCGTCCCGGCGGGGGAAGAGTTCGTCGAGCATTCCCGTGAGAATGCCGGTTTCGCGGCGGAATGCGGCGCCATTGGGGGCGACGATAGGGTCGAGGGGTTCGCGCTCGGCGACTTGTTCGGCTTCGTTGTCGCGGTTGTGTTCGATGGCTGGCGGTAGAGCACCGTCGGCGAGGAAACCCAGCGGGTCGATCTGGAACGTGCGCACGATGCTCGGGTACAGGCTCTTGAAATCGAACACCATGACGTTGTCGTAGAGGCCCGGCTTCGGTTCGAGCACATGGCCACCGGCGTTCGCTTCGCCGGATTCGTCGCCGCGGCGTACGGTGGGTGCGACCACACCGCGCCGATGCAGCTCCGACAGATACAAGAAGTCGAACGCGGCCACGGACGCCGACACACGATCCGGCGGCAAGCCCGTGAGCAGACTGCGCTCGACCGCGAGTTCGATGAGTTGCAGCTTCTCGAGAATCTCGGTGACGAGTCGTGCGTCGGTCAGCGAGTATTCGACGAAGCGCTCGCGGTCTTCGCGGAACATTCGCCAGATCTCGGTGCCTCGGCCGCGGCCAGCGACGATCTTGCCTTCTCCGAGCACTTCGTTGGCGACCGCGTCGAGCGAGTAGTCGTCGAACTTCACGAACGCGCCGCGAAGGAGCGCGATGCCGTCGAGCACCACGCGCCCAGCAATCGTCGCGCGGCGCATCTCGCGTGACGAGCGCGGCTCGACGAAGCGCAGCTCCGACCCGTCGCGGCCGAGCGCGAGCCGCTGCCGCGTGCGCTTCGCACACTGCTGCAACATGTCGAGGTCGAAGTCGATGACGTTCCAACCCGTAATCACATCGGGGTCGAGCTCGCGCACCTTCTCGATGAACGCGCGAAGCAGCGTGCCTTCGGTCGCGAACGGCTCCGCGCCGCCCGGACACGTCGCACCCTCGGGCGTCAACAGCAGGACACCCTGCGCATCGCATCCGTGATACGAGATCGCGAGCAGCGAGCCGTCGCGCGCCGTTTCGATATCGAACGACAAGACGCGCAGGGACGGCGTGTAGCGATCCGGCAACAGATCGGGGTCTTCGTAGACGCGGTCGATGCCGTCGGCGTTGCGATACTTGCCCTCGATTCGCATGGAGCCGCGGATGCCGAGGTCCATGAGGTAGCCCATCGCGAAGCGGACGTCGGCCTCGTAGCACTCGATCCCCGCGGCGATGAGGCGATCGCGAATCGCGGGCGTGTCGGAGGGCTTCGCGACGTCGACGCGCGCGACGGGCTCGCCCGCGAGCGTCGTCTTCGGCGTGGGGTCGAGCGGGCGCGCGCCGAGGTTGCGCGCCTCGCCGACGTCGACGAGCCGCACATAGAAATGCGGGCGGCGCCGCGTATCGCGCACGAGGAACGACTCGCCCGTCTCGAGGCGGCCGTGCAGACAGATCACGGGCCGGCCCGATTCGATGCGGTACGTCGGGTGCACGATGAAGCCGCGCGTCCAGTCGCTCGCCTTGCGAGTGTTCATCGCGTCATGGTACTTCGGAGAGGGCACGCGATCCGACACTCATTCGAAAAGCTGGAAGAAAGCGCGGCGCGCGAGCGTCCGACCCGAAACCATGAATCTCGAGACCCTCGTCCATACCGCCTCTCGCCTCAACGCGAGCGATCTGCACCTCGAGCCCGGCCTGCCGGCCGCGGTGCGCGTGCAGGGCAAGATGAAGATCCACGGCGAACCGGTCCCGGCCGGCGACCTGCTCTCGCTCGCGCGCACGATCCTCGGCGAGCACGGCTGGGCGCACTTCAGCGAGCGCCAATCGTTCGACCTGTCGCGCACGATCGGCGGCGTCCGCTGCCGCGTCAACGTGCTGCGTTCGAGCCGCGGCGTCGGCTTCGCGATCCGCCTGCTCTCGAGCTTCCAACCGACGCTCGACCGCCTCAACCTCCACCCCGAGCTGCGCTCGATCGTGCGCGCCGAGCACGGCCTCGTGCTCATGTGCGGCCCCACGGGATGCGGCAAGTCGTCGACCCTCGCGGCGCTGATCCACGAGATCAACACGGCCGAAGCGCGCCACATCGTCACGCTCGAAAGCCCGATCGAGTTCGCGTTCCGCCCGCGCCGCTCGTACATCCGCCAGCGCGAAGTCGGCCGCGACACGCCGAGCTTCGAGCAAGGCCTCCTCGACGCGATGCGCGAAGACCCCGACGTCCTCATGGTCGGCGAAATGCGCGACCCCGAAACGATGCGCCTCACGCTCAACGCCGCCGAAACGGGACACCTCGTCTTCAGCACGCTGCACTCGTCGAGCGGCGTCGAGGCGATCCAACGCCTCGTGCACGCGTTCCCGCCCGAATCGCAAGCCGGCATCCGCGCGCAACTCGCGGATTGCCTGCGCGCCATCGTCACGCAACGCCTCACCCTGCGCTACGACGTCGGCATCCGCTTGCCCGAGCTCGAAGTGATCCGCGCGACGTCGCCGGTGCGCAGCATCATCCGCCAGAACGCGCTGCACAAACTGCAGTCGACGCTCGAAACCGGCTCGGCCGACGGCCAATGGACCTTCCGCCGCTACTCCGACTGGATCCGCCAGCGCCAAACCTGGTTCATGCCCGACGAAGCGACGAGCGCCCCCGACGCCGACCCACGCGCCGACTCCGAAATGCCGCCGCTCACCGAAGCGACACCGTCCGACGGAGTCATCGACGCCTCGGCCGCCATCGAACCCATGTCGCGACCGGCCGCCTCCTCACCAGAAGACACGACCCCACGCCCCCGACCAACCGACAAGGACGACGACAGCCGCGACATCATCGTCATCGACCCGCCACCCGGCGAGAGCATCGGCGACATCCTCTCCGAACTCGACGACGAAGAACGGTAAGCTTCACGCTCAAGCCGCGTCGTTCCCGACCCAACCGAGCGCTGCGAGCTCCGACACCGTCGCGGCGAGCACTTCGTCGACGCCGTGCCCCGAGGTGTCGACGGTGATCGACGCGCGCGCGTAGAGCGGCAGTCGCGTTTCGAGGATTGCGCGCAGTTCGGCCATCGCGTCGTCGCGGTCGGCGACCGGGCGTGTGTCGCCCTGCGCGAGCACGCGCTGCATGTGGTCTTCGGGCGTTGCCGATAGCCAGATCGTGGTGCCGTGGCGTAGCGCGAGGCCGAACGCGTCGGCGTTTTGCACGATGCCGCCCGGGAGCTCGATGACGCGGCGTACGCCTTCGCCGAAGAGTTCCGCGAGGCAGCGGCCCTCGAGTCTTCTGTAATACGCCTCGCCGTGGATCGCGAAGATCTCGGTGAGTGCGAGGCCGGCCGCCTCTTGGATGCGTTCATCGAGCTCGACGAACGGCAGCCCCAACCGCTCGGCCAACCGCGGCCCGAGGGTGCTCTTGCCGGCGCCGCGCATGCCGAGGAGCGAGATCGCGGCGCGCGGGTCTTCGGCGAGCGACATCTCGACGAGGCGCAGGCAGCGAGCGACGTCGGCCTCGCTCGCGCCCGCGAGGATGCGCTGGAGTGCCGCACGGGGACCGTCGCCCGCGACGGTCGCCTCGCCGACGAGCGTTTCGAGCGAGACGTCGAGCGCGTCGGCGACGCGCTGGAGCCGACCGACGGCGATGTTGGCGCGCCCCGACTCGAGCTGCGACAGGAATCGCACGCTGAGGTCACTCGCTTCGGCGAGGGCTCGACCCGTCAGCCCGCGCGAAGCCCTCAGGCGCCGCACGCGCGCCCCGATCGTCGTCAGCAGCTCGGCTTGCTCCATGCCCGGCAATATAATGCCGATCGAAGGCCGGCGCAAGGAAGTATTGTGCCGGTCTTTCTTGAACCGCTGCGGGGCCTGACCTATAATCCGACCCCATGACAACAGCCCAAGAGACCACCCCGACCGGCTCCCTGTCTCCCGTCGAGGAGGCGGAGCGGCGTATCGATTTCGATACGCACCCCGACCGCTACAAGCATATCCGGCTCTCGTTCGACGGGCCGGTCGCTCGCTTGGAGCTCGCGATTCAAGAGAACAAGGGCCTCCGGCCCGACGACTACCAATTGAAGCTCAACTCGTACGACCTCGGGGTCGACATCGAGCTCGCCGACGCGGTTCGGCGGCTGCGGTTCGAGCATCCCGAGGTGTCGTGCGTGATCGTCACGAGCGCGCTCGAAGGCACGTTCTCGGCCGGCGCCAACATATTCATGCTGCGCACGTCGACGCACGGCTTCAAGGTGAACTTCTGCAAGTTCACCAACGAGACGCGGCTCGAGATGGAAGACGCCACCGAGCACAGCGGCCAGACGTATATCGCCGCGCTGAACGGCATCGCGTCGGGTGGCGGCTACGAGCTGCCGCTCGCGTGCAAGGAGATCTACCTCGTCGACGACAAGCGCTCGGCGGTGTCGCTCCCCGAAGTGCCGTATCTCGGCGTGCTGCCGGGAACCGGCGGCCTCACGCGCGTGGTCGACAAGCGCAAGGTGCGGCCCGACGTCGCCGACGTGTTCTGCACGGTCGCCGAAGGCGTGAAGGGCAAGCGCGCCGTGAAGTGGGGTCTCGTCGATGCGGTGTGGCCGGGCTCGAAGTTCGCCGATAACGTCGCCGCTCGCGCGAAGGAGATCGCCGGCGAAGGCCATCCCGATCGCAAGGGCATCGAGCTTCCGTCGCTTCAGCCGAAGGTCGACGACAACCGCGTCGAGTATCGTCACGTCACGCTCACGATCGGCCCCGAGCCGCGCACCGCGACAATCGAGATGACGATTCCCGACGATCTGCCCGACATTCCCGCCGACGCGACGACGCTCGGCGCCGACTGGTGGGCACTTCGCGCATGGCGCGAGCTCGACGATGCGCTGCTGCGCCTGCGATTCAACCACCCCGACGTCGGCCTCGTGCTGCTGAAGACGCGCGGCAACCACGACGCAGTCCGCAAGCTCGACGAGCAACTCCTCGCGAACCGCGAGCAGTGGTTCGTGAACGAAGTGCTGCACCACATGAAGCGCGTGTTGAAGCGCACCGACCTCACCGCGAAGACCTTCTTCGCGATCATCGACGAAGGGTCGTGCTTCACGGGCAGCTTCTTCGAACTCGCGCTGTCGGCCGACCGCGCGTACATGCTCGACGGCGAAGGCGTATCGATCTCGCTGACCGCCATGAACGGCGGACCGCTGCCGATGAGCAACGGCCTGTCGCGACTCCAAACGCAATTCCTCGCGGATCCCGACAAGGTCACCGAGTTGCTCGAATCCGGAGACCCGTTCGAAGGCGAAGACGCCGAAGACGAAGGCCTCGTGACGTTCGCGTTCGACGACATCGATTGGGAAGACGAGATTCGCGTCGCTCTCGAAGAGCGCGTGAGCCTGTCGCCCGATTCGCTCACGGGGATGGAGGCGAGCCTGCGGTTCGCCGGCCCCGAGACGCTCGAAACGAAGATCTTCGGCCGTCTCTCCGCGTGGCAGAACTGGATCTTCCAGCGCCCGAACGCTGTGGGCACGCAGGGGGCGTTGCAATTGTACGGACAACCCGAGAGCCCGCAGTTCGACTGGAGGAGGACTTGATCCATGGGTAACGTCAGCTACGGCCGAATCCCGAACAACGTCGATCTCGGCCACGACCGCAAGCTGCAGCGCGCGCTCGAGAAGTGGCAGCCGAACTTCCTCCAGTGGTGGCAAGACCTCGGCCCGACCGACTTCCAGCAAGACCAGATCTATCTGCGCACGGCGATCGACGTCGGCGCCGACGGATGGGCGCACTTCGACTACGTGAAGATGCCCGACTACCGCTGGGGCATCTTCCTCGCGACGCCCGACACGGAGCGAACGATCCCGTGCGGCGACCTCTACGGGCAAGAAGTCTGGCAGGACGTCCCCGGTGACGTGCGCAAGGAACTCCGCCGCATCATCGTCACGCAAGCCGACACCGAGCCCGCCTCGGTCGAGCAGCAGCGCTTCCTCGGCCAGACCGCCCCGAGCCTCTACGACCTGCGCAATCTGTTCCAGGTGAACG
>JAUIME010000970.1 GCA_030433195.1 bacterium | reverse complement strand
CGCGAAGTGTTCTTCGTGATCGGCGATCGTGCGGGCGAGCGCGAAGCCGTCGGAGTCGCGATGGCGTGCCAGCCACTCGAGCGTGGGGGCGTAGTAGGTGTTCGGAATCCCGACGTAGGTCGGCGACGCCAAGAGCGCGCGCGCGGAGCCGCGGAAGTTGTAGAGGTTTTCGATCGAGCCGCGGCCGCACTGCTGCAAGAAGACGAGCTCGATCGCGCCGTCGAGGCGATGTTGCAGCTCGGCGAGCATCGGACCGACGCGGCGCGCGGACAGCCAACGGCCTTCGTCAGAGGTCGGCGGGGTCGAGGCATCGGTCGCGGACGCGTCTGCGGAAGATTCTGCGGAATCCGGGGGCGTCGAGATCACGTCGCCGGGGCGAGGGCCCGGTGTCGCGTCGAATGCCATCTCGTCGAGGCGGCCCCCGTGGTCGAGGAAAACGATCGCGTAGCGCTCGGCGGGAAAACGTCGAACGGCCCAGTCGAGGTAGCTCGCGAGGTTGTCTTCGCAGGCGCTGTCGTCGGACGCGAGCGCCTCGACCTCGCGTCCGCTGTCGTCGATCGCGATGCGCTGCAATCCGTCGGGTCCGACGAGATCGACGAGCACCGTGACGCGGACGTGCTCGCTCGCCGCGCTCTCGAGCGCATCGAGGATTCCTGGACCGATCGGCGACAAGTCGTTGTCGTACGACATCACGTAGACGAGCGTCCAGCTCGGGGACTCGTCGTTGGCGGATGCGGGAGGCGGTGCGATCGGCGTTTCGGATCGGGCTCGCACGATCGGCGAGGCGACCGCGAGCATCGAGAAGAACGCCGCCGCGATGCGGAGACTCGATCGGGCGCAGGACGACATGTGGCATGCTCCGTGAACGGCGATCCCCCGAGGAACGTCGCGTCGGGTTCATTGTAGACGTTGGAGCCGGGTCCGGGAATCCCGCGTCGGGTCTGGTATCCTGACGTCGAGTCGTCGTCCGAAAGGAGGAGCCGGCCGTCATGGTCGATGAACGTCCACGAACATCGCGTGTCCTCGCCGCGAGTGCGGTTCTCGCCCCGATCGGGGTGCTCGTCCTCGTCGCCTGGTGGATTCTGCGGGACGACCCCGCAACGCTCACGGTCTCGCGCCCGGATCGAGCGGCGGTCGATCCGATCGGGCTTCCCGAGTTCGAGGGAAGCCCGCTGTCGACGGACGAAGAGGCGGATCCGACCGAAGCGGGTGAGGGGAGTCTTCCCGAGAGCGCGACGATCGATGAGGATCAACTGCCATCGCTCGGAGGCGTGGATGCCGACGAAAGCCTGACTCCGCTTCCGAGTGGGTCGATCGTCGTGCGCGTTCGCTACGAGGGCGAGCCCTTCCGCGACGCCGCGGTCGTGGACGATGTCGTCGGCAGTACGTCGTGGTCGACGGAGGGGTTCCGCGTTTCGATCGCGCGGCGTTTCGAAGTCGACGAGGGATCGAACCGAACGTCGAGCCAGCCCTTCGAGGCCGAAGACACCG
>JAUIME010000216.1 GCA_030433195.1 bacterium | reverse complement strand
CGGTTGCGCCTGTCGGACGAACTCGCGCAATGGACCGCGAACCTCGAGCAGCAGCGGCTCGCCGCCCAAGTACGAACCGCCGAGACGGCTGCCGACGCTCGCATCGAGAAAGAGCGTGCGGACGCCCGCATCGCCGAGCTCGAGGAGGCGCTCGAAGACGCCCTCCAAGCGCGCGGACGCGATCAAGAACGCCTCGCTCTTCTCGAACAGACCGTGCACGACAACCGTCGCGAACTCTCGCGACGGCGAACGCGAAATTCGCGCCTTCGCGCCGTGCTCGGTGCGCTTCGCGCCCGACTTCGGGGCGAGCGCGCCGAGTTCAAGGCTCGGATCTCTCAGATGTTGCGGGACTCGGCGGAACAGCACCTCCAGTTCGAGGAGCGTACGCTCGAAGTCGAGAGCCTTCGCGAAGACGTCCGGCGCCTTACCGAGGAATCCGCTCGGCTCGAGGAGTCGTTGCGCCGGGCCACGACGACACGCGCCGAGTCCGAAGAAGCCGCCTCCGAACGCCGCGAGCTCCGCGAGAAACTCGAAGCGGCACGACGCCGCGTGCGTCAGCTCGAGGCGCGTGATCCCGAAGCCCCGCGCGACGCGCGCTCGGCCGATCACGATTCGGCCGCGTCCCGGCGTGACACGCGCTCGAACGGACACCTTCGCGAGCTCGCCACGCTCTACGACGAACTCCGCACCGCAACGCGGCGCGTCTTGCAGTCCAAACGCTTCCGACTCGGGCACGCGATCGGCGAGTGGCAGCGGCGCCTCTTGCGCAAGAAGCGTCCGACGCTGCCCCAGGATCTCGTGTTCGCGGCACTCGAGCGCTACGATGCTTGGGCGCGACGGGTGAAACCCGCCCTGCTGGCCGGCGATCCGAGACCGGGGGCACAAGACGGTCCGCACGACGCCGACTCGAGCTCGACGTCCTCGAACGGATCCCTCGGGGAAACCCCGAAGAACGGGCTTCCCGCTGCTCGCGTGGCCGCGCGCCTCGCGATCCGCCCGCGCGAACACCCGACCGTGTCGATCCTCGTGTACTCCGGCGGTGACATGAGCGCGCTCCGCGACACGCTCGTGTCGATCCGACGCTGTACCGACACCGAACGCCACAGCGTCGTCGTTCTCGACGACTCGGGGCGACCGAAACAGCCCGAACGCATCCGCTCGCTCGCGCGTGGCATTCACAATCTGCGCGTCGCGACGCAGCCGTCGCGAATCGGTCGGCTCGCCGCCGTCGTCGGGGCGCTCCGCTCGATCGAACGCGACGATGTCTGCCTCCTCCACGAAGGAGTCGTCGTCACCTCGGGATGGCTCGACAGCCTTCAGTCGTGCGCGAGCCACGTCGGCAACGCCGGCGCAGTCTCGCCGTTGACGCCTTCGACGCCCTACTCGGTCGTTCCGATGCAACCCGGCGACACGATCTCGACGACCGCGCGCAAGCTCCAGCTCCTTTCGCGACATCAAGCGCCCACGACCGCGATTCCCGACCTCGACGTCGTCCTGCTGCGTCGTCGACTGCTCGAGTGCGTCGAGCTACCGGATCCCTCCGGTGACTACCGCGTCGAGATGTCGCGCTTCGTTCTCGCCGCGAACGACCGCGAGCTGCGCTGCGTGATCGCCGACGACACGTTCGTGTTCGTTCCGAGCCGCCTGCAGGGCGCCGCGTCACGATCCGAGCTCGCGAGCCGATTGACCGACGACGAGAATCGACGGTTCGAGTCGATCGAAGCGGGCGCCGACTGTCCCGAGATCGACGTCCTCGCCAGCTACCAAGACACCGAGCTCACTCTCGTTCCGGCACAGTCCGCGGTAGTCCTCGTCGATCCGCCGAACGGTCACGTCCCCTCGGCGCTCGTGCGTCTGATGAACGACTTGGTGCTGCGCGGGATCGACGTCCGCGCGGTCTCCTGCCGTGAATCGTACTGGCCGAAGACCGTCGAATGCCTCTTCGAACCGGTCGGACTCGTCGAGGACGACTTCGAACCCCGAGAGGGATCGCACGTCTTCGCGACGAGCCGCGCCACGGCTTTCCTCGCGGCGCGATGGCGAGACGAGCATCCCAAGCTCGAGGTCTACGACCTCTTGATCGACGTCGAAGCCCTCGAAGCGAACGAGGAGCACGAGCCCGAGACGATCGAGTCGCTCACGCTGGGCCTGCACATGCTCACCACGACCGAGTGGTCGCGCAAGGAGATCCGATTCCTCGCCGCAGCCGACGACGCCTCGGTCAGGAAGGTCCCTTACGGCATTGCCCTCGAGAGCTTCTATCCGCCCGACACGACGACGCCCTCGCCGACGTTCCGCGTGCTCGCACGCTTGACCGGGCGCTCGAGTGACAACACGATTCTCGCCGCGTGCGAGCGACTGCACGCGCGCGACGCCGATCTTCACGTGACGTTCCACGGCGCCGCCATCGACATCTCGGGCCTTCCGTTCCCGTGCGTGTCTCTCGGCCGGCTCGCTCCCGACGAACGCCGCGAGCGTCTTCACGAAGCCGACGTCGCCGTCGATCTTCGCGCCGCGCGATCCTTGGCCGTCTCGGGTCTCGAGGCGATGGCGTGCGGGGTTCCCGTCGTGATGACGAACTGCGGCGGGACGGCCGAGTTCGTCCGGCACGATCACAACGGCTGGCTCGTCGAACCCGGAAACGTCGACGACCTGATCGATGCGCTACAGATGCTGCGCGACGACCCCGAGCGCCGCCGTCAGCTTCGCGAGCGCGGTCTGCAAACGACCCCGAACTACGGACGCGACCGGATCGCAGCCGAGATCGAGTACCTCATCGGAACGCACGAAGTACGCCGCAAGGCGCGCGTGCGCAAGATGTCCGAGGACATCACGACCAACATCATCATCCCGATCTACAACGAGCTCGAGTACGTACGCCTGTGCCTCGAGAGCATCGTCGAGCACACGACGTATCCGTACCGCGTCTACATGGTCGACGACGGCTCGGATTCGTACACCAAGCGCTACCTGCGCGACTTCGCCGAGCGCCACGAAGCGTTCTTCCTGATCGAGAACGAGCAGAACCTCGGCTTCGTGCAGAGCTGCAACCGCGGCATGGCCGCGACTCCGTCGGGCGACATCCTGCTGCTCAACAGCGACGTGATCGTGACTCCCGACTGGCTTCGCAAGATCGTTCGCTGCGCGTACAGCGACGACGAGATCGGGATCGTGTCGCCGCTCAGCACGCGCAGCTCGCATCTGTGGATCAAGATCAATCCGGGCGACTCGATCTTCCGGACGGCCGAGAAGATCGAAGAGCTCTCCGACGCGAACTACCCCGACATCGTCACGCCCGAGGGCTGGTGCTTCTTCGTCCGGCGGGACTGCTACGAGCACCTCGGCGGCTTTGACTCCGTCTTCGGCAAGGGCTATTGCGAAGAGTCGGACTACTCGATGCGCGCGCTCGCCAACGGGTATCGGACCGTGTGCGCGGACGACACGTTCGTCTTCCACAAGGGGCGCGTCACGTTCAAGGGAGAGCGCGGGCCGCGCTACAAGCACAACCGCAAGATCTTCGACCGACGCTGGAAGGCGTACTACCAGAAGCTCTACCGCGAGTTCCTCGACGACGATCCGCTCGGCGTGCTGCGTGAGCGCTACGCGGCGGCTCGACCGTCGGAATGGCTCACGCGCGACGAAGCTCTCCCGCTTCGCAAGAAGACGCTACGCCAGCGACTCAGCCCGAACAAGGGCGTCCTGACGATCCTCGACGACAAGAATCTGCCCGCGGCGTTGGATCACTATCGTGCGCGCCTCGCCGACCTCGAGCGGGGCGTCACGGACTCCGTACCGCAGAAGGTCACGTTCGTGCTCTCGACTCTCGAGAAGTACGGCGGCGTCATCTCGGTCACGCAACTCGCCAACGACCTCGTCTTGCACGGCGTCGACACGAAGATCGTCGTGCTGAACCCCAAGCGCTACGCCGACGACATCTTCGTGCTGACCGAGCCGATCTTCTTCGCGGACACCGACGCGATGGTCGAGCACTTCCCGCGCGACTGCAACGTCGTGGCAACGCTCTGGGTCACGCTCTACTACATCGCGTTCGCGCTCGAGCGACACCCCGAGCTCGTCCCGTACTACTTCATCCAAGACTACGAGCCGCTCTTCTTCGACGAGTCCCAGCCCGAGCTGCGCGAGCGGGTCGTCGAGACGTACCGCTTGCCGGCGCGGCGCTTCGCGAAGACGCACTGGATCATCGATCAGGTCGCCCGCCACGACGCGCCCGTCCACAAGGTTCCGCCCGGGCTGGACCTCGACGTCTTCTATCCTCGCGACGTCGAGAAATCCGAGCGAACGATCGTCCTCGTGATGATGCGGCCGAAGACCAAGCGCCGCGGCTTCGACATGATCCTGCGCGTGTTCCCGAAGCTCCTCGAGCGCTGCCCCGACGTCGAGATCCATGCGTTCGGCACCGACGACGAAGACCTCGCGGCGCACGACATCCCGTTCGCGTTCGTCAATCACGGCCACATGTCTGCACGCGACCTTCCGGCGCTGTACAGCCGCGCGGACATCTACGCAGATCTCTCGTCGTTCCAGGGCTTCGGCCGAACGGGGCTCGAGGCGATGGCTTGCGGGGCGGCCTGCTTGCTGACCGACAGCGGCGGCGTCTCCGAATACGCCGTCGACGACGAGAACTGCCTCCTGGTCGACCCGCACGATGCGGACGCGATCCTCGACGGTCTCGCGCGACTCGTCGAAGACACCGAACTGCGCGAACGCTTCATCGCCGCCGGACGCGAGACGATCCGCCCCTTCGAGAAGACGCATTCGTCGCTCGAAACGTGGAAGTACCTGTCCAACGACGCGACGCCCGAATCGGCCGATCGCGGCGAGACCCGACCCGATCCCGAACGAGCCCCAGTCGGCTGACGATCACGAGAGACTTGGAGACGAATCCATGGAACTGAACGGTGTGGACTTCATCGATTTCGGAGCGTCCGAGGGAGGCTCGATCCAATTCGCACGCGAGCGGCTCGGCGGCGTGCGCGGCGTGGGCATCGACATCTGTCCCGACAAGGTCGCGACGATGCGAGAACGCGGCTACGAGTGCATCGAAGGCGACATCACGCGCCTCGACCTGCCCGAGAGCTGTGTGCGCTTCGTGACGATGAGCCACATCCTCGAGCACCTTCCCGATCACGACACCGCCGAGAAAGTGATCGAGGCCGGCTTGCGGCTCGTCACCGACTTCGTGTACATCCAGGGCCCCTATTTCGACGCCGACGAGTATCTCGAGAGCCATGGCCTCAAGTTCTACTGGTCCGACTGGAGCGGTCACCCCTGCCACCTCAAGATCTCGGACCTCGAACAGATGTTCGAGCGCATGGGAGTGACGGACTACGAGTTCCTCGTCCTCGACGAAGTCGTGGACTCGAGCGACCCGGCGATCCATTCACTCGACTCGCCGCGAAACCAACACGCCTACGATGCGTCCAAGCACCCGCCGAAGGCGCAGATCACGTTCGATCGACCGATCTGGCGAGAGATGATTTGCATCGTCCGCGCTCGAGCGCTCGACGACATGTCCGCCCTTTATCGCGCCCGCTCGCGCTCGAAGCTGCTCGACCGCGCGCGCCTCGACTGGACTTCGGGCTCGAAGGCACGACTCGGAACGTCCTCGGAAACCGCGGTTTCTCGTGACGCAGGCGGCGAAGCGGGGAGCTGACCGCGAGCGACGCTGAATCCGACGCGCTCGCTCAGGAACCGCCGGATCCGGAATCCGATTCGGAATCGGATTCGGATCCTGATTCTTCGCCGTCGTCAGCGCCGTCGCTCGAGCCACCGCCGGTCGGATCGGGATCCGCGGCCGCGTCGGACGGCGCATCCGCATCGCCGGGCTCGCTGGTTTCTCCGGGCTCGCCAGGCGCTTCCGCGTCTTCGGACGCTTCCTCGGCGGGCGGTGGCGCGAAATCGTCCGCCGACTTCAAGAACTTCTGCTCGACCGAGCCCGCGGTCAGCGTCACGACGAACTCCGAACCGTCGTGCTTGGCGAAGTAGCCGCCCTCGGTCTCGGCGCCGATCACGAGGCGGCGCGACGAGATCACGGGTTCCGGATCGGCCGCGGGCGTTTCGCCGTCCGCGCCGGCTTCTTCCGCATCGGATTCCGGACCGGGATCCGGCGTCGTCACCACCGTGAACTCGAGCACGGCGGTCGGCGCTTCGAAGCCGTACGAACCGTCGTCCTTGCCGACGGGCTCGGTGAGGTAGACGTTCTTCCAACCTCGCAGCACCGGATCGACGTCGGCGACCGCGACCGCCGCCTCGCGCGGCTTCGTCATGCGCCAGGCCCCGTCTTCCGCACGACTTGCCGCGACCGTCTCGTCGCCCTGCGTCAACTCGAACGACGTGATGTCTCCATCCCCGACCGAGAACCACTGCGAATCGACCCAGCGCGACGGCGTCGTGGAGAAATCGGCCGGCGCGACACCCGAGACGAGGTACACGACATCGGAGTCGCTGCGGCGGACGTTCTGTTGGTTGTAGTTCGGCGACTCACCGAGGTAGAGCGTCGCGATCGCTTTGCCGCCGTCTCCGGCGAGCTCGATCTTGCGCTGGTACTTCGACTCGGCGACCTCGAGCTGCTTGTGGTTCTTCGCGTGGCGCGTCACCGGACGGCCCGTCTTCATCCCGAGAATCTTCTGGATCAAGGGCTCGACGAGCGCCTCGTCCACCGGGTAGCCATCGGCACTCGCGAGCACCCACGCGCCCCCCTGCTTGGCGATCTCGAGCGGCTCCTCGCCCTCGTCCGTGATCGTCACCGACAAGACGGAGTCGACCTCGGTGTCGACGAGCGAAACGCGTTCGACCGTGGCCGTATCGGCACCCCCGAACGGCGACACGACGACGAGAATCGCGACGATCTGCCCGATCAACAGCAACGCGAGTACGGTGTTCGTCTTGTTCATCCCTTCGACTCCGCTATCGTTGGACCGCGCTGTTCGACTCGGGAGCGAGCGACATGGGGCGTCGGTTGCGGCGCAGGAAGAACTGCGCGAGACCGAGCAACAAGATCACCGCACACGGCAACACGAAGTTCACCAGATCGACGGCGGCCTTCGAGTAGCCCTCGAGATCCAACGGCCGGGCCGTCGCACCGCGCGAGCGGATCTTGATCATGTCGTTGTCCTCGACCGACCAGTCGACGAGGTTCAGCGCCAGCTGAATGTTCGATTCGAATTCGCCACCACCCGGACGCAGCGGCGCGAACTGCTCCGAGAACATCTCGGCATCGGCGAGCACCACGAGACGCGTCTCGGGAGATTGCGCGATGAAGTTCCGGCCCTTCGCGGGCTCCGGCTCGTCGTCGGTGGCCTCGTCTTCGGGATCGCCGAGGCCCTCCTCGTCGAGCACCGGATCCGCCGAATCCGGCTCGCTCGGCGGCTCGTGATCGTTGAAGTAACTACGGAACGATCCCGTCAACGCGACCGCGAGCGGCATCGACTCCGTCGTCTCGGGAATCGTGTACCATCGCCGATTTTGCTGCGCGGTCGTCGGCGCGTTCACGTTCTGATTGGGCGTCGTCCACGCGCGGTCCGACGTCTGGACGAGACGTGTGACGAGCACCTCCTCGGATTTCGTCTCGTCGAGTTCGAGCGCCGTCGGCCAGTAGAAACTCAGCGCCTCGAGGCGCGAGACCACCGGGTGCTCGGCGTGCTTCTCGCTCGTCGTGCGCACGAACCACGGGTAGTCCACGTAGATGTAGTCCGTGAACTCGAGGATTCCGCGCCGCCGGATCTGTGGGATCGCGTGACGTTGGTTGCGGTCGTCCTGCACGAGCTTCGAGCCCGGCGTCACCCCGAAGTGCGCGAGCCACGCGTCGATCTCGGGACTCTCGTTCTCCTTGATCTCGTACCGGCTCGGCGTCGAGTTCTCGCGGTCGAGCTGGAAGCGGTCGAGCGCCACGACGACCTTGCCCCCGCGCATCAGGTACTGATCGAGGTTGAAGATCGCCTCCTCGCTGAGCGTCCCCGGACGCACGACCCACAGCATGTCGAGGTTCGGGTC
>JAUIME010000215.1 GCA_030433195.1 bacterium | reverse complement strand
AACGGCTACATCTTCGACCGACTGCCGAATGAATACCTCGGCACCCTGCTGCTCTACGAAGAGCCTCCACTCTACGTGAGCCTCGTGCGTTACCACGACGTTCTGCAAACGAAGCGCGTCGTGCCCGGCGACGAGGAGGTCGCCTTCACCGTTTCGATCGCACGGTTGAGGAGTAACGGTTCGCTCTTCGCGCGGTTCGTCGACTCGAGCACGGGAGAACCCGTGCCCGACGTACGCGCTTCGCTGGGTAGCGGGGGCGCCGGCGCGAGCGGCTCGGCGACCAGCGAGGTCGACGGCATTGTTCACATCGCCGACGTCACACCGGGCGAGTACGCGTGGACGGCGCGCGCGGATGGATACGCGCACATCGCCAAGCGCTTGCTCGTCGGCCGCGGCGTGGTCACGGATCTCGGCGACGTGTCGCTATCACCCGCATGCGTGCTCGCGGGACGCGTTGTCAATGAAGACGGCGATCCGGTCATGACGGACGTCCGCATCGCTCCCTTGGACACGGACCCATCGCTTCGGGATCATCGTCCGCAGTCGACGCGCAGCGCACCCGACGGGAGCTTCACGTTCGATGCGCTCGCGCCCGGGGCCTATGGCGTCACCGTGTCGAATCGCAGCTCGGGCGACGATACGCCGCTCGTGTCGCCGATCGAGCGCGTCGATCTCGACCCGGCGAATCCGCACCGCGGCGTCGAACTTCGCACCGTCGCTTCCACCTCGATCGTGCTGCGCGGTGGTGAGATCCCGCTGACGTCGCTGCGCTTCGAAATCCTGGACGCGCAAGGGTTCTCACGTGTCGCCCGGCGCTTCTACAACGAGGCTCCCGTGAGCGTCGCCGTGCCCCTTGGCGTGCACCGCGTCCGTATCATCGAACGAGCCAACGACGCCGTCATCCTCGACGAGACCTTCGAAGTCGGCCCCGATCCGTGGTCGATCGACCTGCCCTGACGCATCGCGAGTGTTTCCACGCTACCCACATCGGGTAGATCTTGCCCCGGTTTTCGCCCGGCTCGCAGCATCGAACGAAGGCATTCTCTCCCTTCGAATGGCCTTCTCGAGGCCCTCTCGGACACTCTCACCGCACTCTGCCACGACTTTGTCACGTAGGCCAATCGCTATGGCAAGCCCCTTGCTCTACCCCCTCTTGGAAAGGAACCGAGCGGCCGCGCGGTCGCCGACTTCGAGTCGGCTCGAACCGTCGGCCACGAAAGAGAAGGAGGCACACTGTGATGAAGAATCTTCCGAGAGTTCTCACCATGAGCAGTGTTCTCATCGGTTTCCCCCTCACGGGGCTCATGACGTGGGTCGGATGCGAGTGCATCGCGGCCGCCAAGGGGCTCCACGAGCAGCGCATCGGCGCCTCGGAAACGGGCTTGGGATGAAGACCGTGCTGCGAGCGCGAGAAGGAACCTACCGGTCGGTGATCACGATCCGGAAAACGTTTCCGGCTCCGGCCCCGCCGCAGAATCAACGGACCCTGCAGCGCCTCCGCGAGCGCGAACGCAACCAGTTCGAAAAGCGCTACTTACGGATCCTCTCGATGAGTGACGCCGGAAATGCGGTGCGTCGCATGCGACTTGCGGTCGGTCTGTCGGAATCTTGATCCGCGAGGGCGCGACATCTCGCGCTCAAGCGGGGTAGACTTCGACCGAGAATCCGACCATGAGCTACAGCTGCTGAACTGACGACGCGATGGGCATCGGATCGATGCCCGATCAGATGCAGGCGCTGCGAGACGCACGCGATGCGGCCGCGCTTGCCAAGACGGGAGCCTCGAACGCAGGCGCCAACGCGGCCACCGAGCCGCTGGCCGCCGCACGCTCCGACGCCCCCGCTCCGCTCGATGCGGCGCTCTCCGGCGGCAGCGGCGCCGACCGCGGTGCCGCGATCGAAGGGCTCCTCAACGAGTCCGCGCGCCCCGGCGCGAACTTCCAAGCCGCCTCGATCGCGGCCGCCCTGCGCGCGTAAGCTCTCTTCGAGCTTCGCCAGTCGCAGCGCAGCTCGTCTCATCCGCCGGTATCCGCGCCGCCTTCCTTCGCCGCCCCAGCCGCATCCCCGGACTTCGCCTTCGTCTCGCCGATGCAGTAGAGCTGCGTCGACGTGCGCACGAAGAGCCGGTCGCCCGCGATGGCCGGCGTCGCCATGCAGGTCTCGTTCATGCGATTGAGTGCGAGCGGCTCGAAGTCCTCGCCCGCGCGGATGACGTCGATCGCTCCGCTTTCGCTCGTCACGTAGAGGCGGCCGTCGGCCGAAACCGGCGACGCGGAATACGTCGATTGCCGACCGCCCGGCAGGCGCTTCTTGTAGAGGATGGCGCCGTTCTCGAGATAGAGCGCCGTGAGCACTCCGTTATCGTCGGCCACGTAGACCGCATCGCCGACGACGATCGGTGTCGGCATGTACGACCCGCGCTTCGGCTGCCACCAGACGAGCCCCTCGGGCATCGCGTCGGCATCGGGCGTCGGCGTCACGTCGCCCTCGGAATCGACGTCGACGACGTAGACGGGCGACATGCGTCCGTGCGCGTTCGAGAACACGACGCGATTCCCGACGACGACGGGACGCGGCACGGGAACGTCACCGCCACCCCCGAGATGCCAGCGCTTCTTCCCCGTCGCGAGCTCGTAGGCGGCCATCTGCTTGTAGCCGTTGCACACCACGAGCGCCTTGCCGTCGCCGTCGATCGCGATGCTCGGCGTGGCCCACGTGGGGTCGTCGGCACGTTCGACGCGGCGCACTTCCTTGCCGGTCTTCGCATCGTAAGCGACCCAGAACGAACGATCCTGCAGATCGCACTGCAGCAAGACGTGACCGTCGTATACGATCGGCGAGCTCGAGTAGCCCCATTCGAGTTCGTCGTAGCTCGCCGGCCCCGACAGCATCACGCCGAGGTCGTGGTTCCACAGCAGCTCACCCTCGAGGTCGTAGACGTAGAGCCCCTCGCTGCCGAACGACACGGCGACGATGTTGCCGTCGGTCGCCGGCGTACAGTTCGCGTGCGACGCCTTCACGTGTCGTTTGCTCTTGGGCACTCCCTTGCGCGCGGCGCGCGTCCACAGCGTCTCGCCGCTGTCGGCATCGAGGCAGACCAGGCGCCACTCGTGCTCGACGGCGTCGTTCGCCGACTCGCCCGCCCCGCCTTGCCAGCCCGTGACGTGCGTCGCTTCGCCTTCGAGCGGCACGGCCGTCGCGACGAAGACACGGCCGGCGTGCACGATCGGCGAGGCGTGGCCGAGACCCGGGATCGCGGTCTTCCATCGCACGTTCTCGCCCGTCTCGACGTTCCACGTGACGGGTGGCGAGCCCTCGCCGATCCCGCTGCCGTTCGGTCCGCGGAACGACGGCCAGCCGCTCGCGGTGTCGGCAGCCCGCGCCGAGCCGAGGAATCCGAACAGGACGGCCACCGCCACCGTCGCGACCCACGCGGCGCTCCGCGCCCTCGACCGCCGCAGCATGCCGATTTCCCTCGTGTTCGTCTGTGTCATCGCGTCTCGTATCGCTCGGTCTCGTCGCATCGTGTGCAACCTCGTTTCGTAACGACCCTCGTGCCTCGGACTCCCTGAGCGTAGCGGATCCCGAAACGGATTGCGACCTCCGACCACCCGCGGACACCGGACCGTGACACGGCTTCGTTGACCCCGCGTCGGCCCATGGCTACGATGCGCGCGAGGAAGGGTCCGCGCTGACGCGCACGGAGATCACGACGCGATGACACATGCCGACCGCGCCCCCGGTGGACCGGAAGACGAAACGCCCGCTCCCGAGGGGGCCGCTGCCGAACCGTCCGCGCGCGCCGACGAACGACGGCCGACGCCGATCGTCTTTCCCACGATCGTCACGCTGATCCTGCTCGGCGGTTTCGTGTTCGCGACGACCGTCCTGCTTCGGTATCTCCCGCGGCGCATCGCGTGGGACGTCCAACTCGGCGAGTATGCGAATCTCGTCTTCGGGTCGCTCCTGATCGGCTACGGCATCCTGGCCACCGCACTCGTGCAGAGCGGGCTCGATCTGTTCGCGGGGCGCCGCGCTGCCGATCCGACGAGCTCCGCGGCCCGCAATCGCGCGCGGGGCTTCGCGCGATTCCGACTGGCGCTCTACGTCGCACTCGCGCTCTCGATCCTGTCGTGGACCGTGCTGCATCCTTTCGAACGGCCCGTGTTCGGACTGGCGGCGACCTTCGCGTTCGTGTTCTTCGCACTCGGCGTGCTCCTCGATCGACTCGTCGTTCGCGTCGTCCCACGCTTCGTCGTGCGCACGCTCGACATCGTGCTCATGAACGCGGTCGTCGTCGTGCTCGGCGTCGAGTTCGGGCTCCGCTGGTACGCGGGCGTCAGTCCTTCGCCGCTCCTGGCGCGAGCCGACCAGCCCACGCTCGACTGGCTCGAGCGATGGCGGTACGAACCCGGGCTCGTACGCTACGCATTCCCGTGCAACAGCGCCGGCGACTACGACGAAGAGCTCGACGCGACTCGCGCGCGTCCGCGCGTGGTCTCGATCGGCGACTCGTTCTCGGTCGGCGTCGTGCCGCACCACTTCCACTACACCACGGTCGCCGAGCGCGAGCTCGCCGACGCGGTCGAGATCTACAACATGGGGGCACCCTCGATCGGCATCCCGCAGTATCTCTACCTGCTCGAAACCGAAGCGCTCCCGATGGAGCCCGACGTCGTCGTCTTGAACTTGTTCCTCGGCAACGACATCCCGGGGTCCGGACAGCTCGTCACCACGTCGAAGCGTCTGCGTTCGTGGTTCGATCGCGAATCGATGCTTCTGTACGTGTTGCCCAAGCGCATGGCGGCGCTCGCGCGCGACGCCGAGCGCGCCGAGAAGGAAGGCGAAGGCGGCGGGAGCCTGCAGGGCGAAGGTGACATCGGCCGCACGATCACCGATCCCGAGGAGATCCTCGCGGCGTTCCCGTGGGTCGCCGATCCGTTGCTCGAAGCACCGACCATGTCGCTCGACGGGTTCCTCGAAATCGAGACGACGTCGGCGACCGTCGCGTTCGCGAGCGGCGAGCCCATCTACCGGCGGCTGTTCGCGGGCGTCGAACGCGCGCGCGAACTCTGCGGATCGATCCCGCTCCTCGTGCACCTGATCCCCATGCATTCGCAAGTCGAAGACGTTCTCTTCGAACGCGTCGCCGAGCGCGTGCCCGAGATGCGCGATCGCGACTTCCCGCAACGCGTGATCCGCCGTTGGCTCGAAGCGAACGACATCCCCTACGTCGATCCCTTCGATCGTCTGTTGGCGTTGCCGCGATTCCCAGACGGCAAGACGCACGCGTATCTGCGCCACAACACGCACTACAACGCCATCGGCAACGAAGTCGCGGGGAAGGCGCTGGCCGAGGGACTCGAGTCGCTCCTCGGTATCGACGCCGAGTAGACGCTCACCGAGAGTAGACGCTCACCGAAACGACGTCGAAAAGTCGACCGCCCGCCCCGCCGGCTACGAACGCAACGCGCGAAGCTTGTCGCGCGCGGCGAACGCTTGCCTCGCCGTCTCGGGATCCTCGCCTTCGAGCATCGCTTCGATCGCGGGCAACGTCGGCAACGCCGCGTCACCGATCTCGCCGAGTGCGTAGGCGGCCCAGTGCCGCGTCACCGGCGAGAGGTCGTGCAGCGTGCCCGCGAGAATCGGGATGGCCGGCGCGGCTTCGGCGCCGTACGACCCCAGCACACGGCAAAGGTTCGCGCGACCGCCGGGACGCCCCTCGCGAAGCCCCTCGACGACGTACGGCAACCCGTCCGGACCGACGTCCATGAGCAGGCCCATGAGCTTGCGCCGAACCGCGACCGTTGTCGTATCGAGGATCGCGTCGACGATCGCGACCAGCGCCCGATCCCGATCGATCCGCAGAAGCTGCCGCGCCGCGATGAGGACCGTGCGCTCGTCTTCGCTCGCGAACAACGCCTCGAGCCCGGGCATCGCCTTCGCGCCGAGCTCTCGAACCTGCTTGAGCGCGCGACGCGCGAGAGTCTCGTCGGACTCCGAGGCGACGAGGACGAGCTGATGTACGAGCACCGAGGCGGCGAGCTCCCGAACGCGACTCGACTCGTCGGAGAGTCTCGCATGAACGGCTTTGCGGGA
The DNA here is from genome assembly GCA_030433195.1 of bacterium. GTDB lineage: Bacteria > Planctomycetota > JACOTG01 > JACOTG01 > JAUIME01 > JAUIME01. The sequence continues at coordinate 1,918 of JAUIME010000215.1, read as the reverse complement.
TTCGGAAGGAAGTCGTTCGATCGCGCTGAGCGCACGCAGACTCCAATAGCGGACCCGCTCGTCGGAATCGTCGAGGGAGACCGTGAGCTCGGCGGTCGCGGGCTCGGCTGCCGTCGTGAGCATCGCGATCGCGCGCGCGGCTCGGGATCGCGCTTCGCCGTCGTCGCCCGCGAGACGCTCGCGCAACGGCCCGATCACGATCGGCGCGCGTGCGACGAGCGCGTTGTAGAACCAGTCCGACTCGGGACGCTCGGGCTCGGGCAATCGGTCGAGGAGTAGCCGATAGAAACCGTTCGCACACGCATGCGACGCGAACAGCGCGGCGCGACGTCGCTGTTCGGGCTCGTTCACGTCGGCGAGGATCGTCGCGATGTGTTCGGGAGCACGACGTGCGAGCGCCACGAGTGCCGCATGCGCTTGCCGGCGAACGTCGATGTCGGGTAGCAGCATCGCGCGCATGACGACGTCGATCCCGGCCTCGGCGGGGATCGACGGATCGTTCTCGATCGCGATCAACGCGAGCCGTTGATCGTAGGGCACGTCGGCCTCGAGATCGCGCTGCCACGTGTCGAAGTCGGCACCGGGAAGCCGCGACACGACGAACATGCCGGCTACCGCAACGACCCCGAATCCGATCCCGATCGCGAGCTTCCGCAAAACACGCCTCTCTCGATGTTCTACCGACGAGCGCGGCGTCGACACCGAAACGCGGGACGACACCCCGTACCGTACGCCGTGCCATGGCGCACGTCCGACGACGAGTATACGTCGACCGCGACACGGCCGTCGAGTGCGCACCGCCGCCCCCGCGCGCGCCTCAGATCCCGCGGAATCGCCCCGCGTAGCCGACGAGCTCGATGTAGCCTCGGCCAGAGACCTCGGCGCCGCTCGCACGGCCGCGAAACTCGGACAGCCCCTCCCAATAGGTGACGCCCGTCGTCCCTTCGGTGCGCAGCTCTTGGTCGGCGACGAGCGGCACGACCGTGAGATCGATCCCGTGGTCGGGCACGCGAATGCGCCATCGCGCCGGGTACGTCGCTCCCGACGCGTCGCTGCGCCACCGATCGAGAACCTCGATCTCGTAGGACGCGAGCGCCAAGTGCTCGTGCGTGCCGTCGGGTCGTCGCACCGTGCCCGAACTCGCGGGCTCGATCGTTCCGTCGTCGCGCCGGATGACGTAGAGCATGAGATCCGAGCCATCCGACAGCGCGACCGAAAACCAGTCCCATCCGGCTTGGTCGTCGGCGAGTTGATTGCTGCCGAACTCGTGATCGAACCACACGCGCCCGCGCACGGGAACACGCACGCCGCCCGGCTCGCGTTCGACCGTCCCCTCGGCGTGCATCCGCGGAAACGAGTAGTAGTACGACGCCTGACCCGGCTCCGGCCCCTTCTGACTCAACCCCGGCTCGACTCCATGCAGCAGCGGTGGCCGCGTTGCCGTGAGCACGAGTTCCACGCGACGCCCCTCGACCGTGAACGCGATCTCCCACGATCCGTCGGACCGCCGCACGAGCGTGCGGTCGAACACGTGGACGTGCAGATCGTCGGTGGACGCCGACGCCCACGTGGAGGCGGCGCGACTCGCCACCGACTCGTGGACGAACGACTTCGAACCCACGTCGGTGATCGCGCCGTGGAAGAACATGAGGTCGCGCGTCGCGAGGTTCGAACGACGCGCCGCGACGGTACGCTCGAGGCCGGTCCGGAACCACGTCGCCTGGAAGCCGAGCGCCTCACCGCCTTCGGTCTCGAGCGATCCTGTGAAGTACCACCACTCCGTACGATACGAGGGATGACTCGCGTGATCTCGCGGAAAGTCGAGCGCACGTGGCGTGACGGCGCGCTCGAAGTCGGAAGCCGAGGCGACGCGGTCCGCCGATGCGACGACCGCCGCGACCAGGATCGCCCAGCACAT
>JAUIME010000214.1 GCA_030433195.1 bacterium | reverse complement strand
GTCGTCGAGGACCAGCTCATCCGCCGCGCGGCGGTCGCGTCCCTTGGCGAGCGCGATCGTGTCGACGCGCTCGATCCCGAGGTTCGCGAGCACTTCGCGCGCCGCGTTGAGCTGACCGAGTCCGCCGTCGATCACGACGAGATGCGGCAGGAACTCGCGGTCGCGCAAAGCTCGCCGAAAGCGACGTTCGATCACTTCCTTCATCGAAGCGATGTCATCGGGCGGCCCCTTGCGCCGCAAACGGAATCGACGATAGCGCCCCGGGACGGGAAAGCCCTCTTCGAACGTCACGAGCGACCCCGTCGTGTGCGCCCCCTGCATGTGGGAGATGTCGTAGCACTCCATGATGCGCGGAAGTTGGCGCAGCCCGAGCGCTCGCTGCAGGTAGAGCATCGCGCGCTCTTTCTCCTCGAGGGAGCGCACCGAATCGCGGAATCCCGCCTCCGCGGTCTTCGCGGCCATGCGGATCGCCTCGGCCTTGGGGCCGCGTCGAGGCGTGCGCACCGCGACGTTCGCGCCGCGTTTCTCTCCGAGCCACTCGGCAAGGACTTCCTGATCGCGCAGCTGGATCGGAAGCAGGACTTCGGACGGGATCAACCGCCCCGATCCGTAGAACTGCGTGAGGAAGTGCGACAGGAAGTCTTCGTCGTCGAGCTCGCTGCGGAACGGGAACGAGCGACTGCTCACGAGCGTTCCCTCGCGCACGAACTGCACGACCACCTGCACGCGTTCGCCCTCGCGGTGCATCGCATGCAGATCGCGGTCGCCTCCTCCCGTGCGATCGACCTTCTGGCGCTCGAACGTCTTGTCGATCGCTCGGATCTGGTCTCGCAGCGTCGCCGCGCGCTCGAACTCGAGCTGGTCCGACGCCTGCATCATCTCGCGGCGCAGTCGCGCGAGCAGATCCTCGTGCTTGCCCTGCAAGCAGAGAATCACCTCCTGCACCTTCTTCATGTACTCTTCGCGCGCGATCAGGTCGACGCACGGTCCGCTGCACTCGCGGATCTGGTAGTAGAGACACGGCCGCGTCCGGCTCCGGAACACGGGATCGGTGCACGAGCGCAGACCGAAGTATCGGCGGATCCAACGCAGCGTCTTGCGCACGTCGTTCGAAGACGAATACGGCCCGAAGTAGAGCGCCCCGTCGCGCCGCCATCGCCGCACGAGCTGCACTCGGGGCCAGGTGTCTTGCGGGTCGATGCGTACGCTGAGGTAGCTCTTGTCGTCTTTGAGGCGCACGTTGAACCGCGGCAGGTGCCGTTGGATCAGCGTGTGCTCGAGGATCAGCGCCTCTTTCTCCGTGTCGGTGACGATGACCTCGACGTCGCGAATGAGCGTGCGCAACGAGTGGATCCGGAAGCGGCCGTCGCCTCGAGTCTGGAAGTACGTCGCGACGCGACTATGGAGGTTACGAGCCTTGCCGACGTACAGAACCTCGCGACCGTCGCCGTGAAACAGGTACACGCCCGGCTTCTTCGGGAGCGCCCGCACCTTTTCCGTGAGCGCGTCGGTGCTCATCCGGTCTCGAGCCACCGCGCTTCGAGCTCCCGGATGCGATCGCGATGCTCGGCCGCAGTCTCGAACTCGAGGCTCTCGGCCGCCCGCTTCATCTTCTCCTTGAGCTTGTCGATCTCGACGCGCAGCTCGTCGCGCGTCATCGTCGCGGTGCGATCCTCTTCGGGCTCGGCGTCGACCGTGACGTAGTCCGCCTCGTAAACCGTGTCGAGGATCTGCCGGATCTCCTTGATGACGGTCGTCGGCGTGATGCCGTGTTCCTCGTTGTACTCCTGCTGCAGCACGCGGCGTCGGTTCGTCTCGGCGATCGTCTCGTCGATCGACGCGGTCCGTTTGTCCGCGTAGAGGAAGACGCGCCCGTGAATGTTACGCGCCGCGCGTCCGACGGTCTGGATCAGCGATCGCGTCGAACGCAGGAACCCTTCCTTGTCGGCGTCGAGGATCGCGACGAGCGAGACTTCGGGAAGGTCGAGTCCCTCGCGCAGCAGGTTGACGCCGACGAGCACGTCGAACACGCCCGCGCGCAGATCGCGGATCAGCTCCGTGCGCTCGATGGTGTCGATGTCCGAGTGCATGTACCGCACCTTGATACCGCTCTCGCGATAGTAGTCGGTCAGGCTCTCCGCCATGCGCTTGGTGAGCGTCGTGACGAGCACGCGCTCGTTGCGCTCGACGCGCTCGCGGATCTCGCCGAGCAGATCGTCGACCTGCGATCGCGCGGGGCGCACCTCGATGACGGGATCGATGAGTCCCGTCGGACGGATGAGCTGCTCGACGAGCCCTTCTTTCCCGGCCGCTTCGAGCTCGAACGCTCCCGGAGTCGCCGAGACGTGCACGACCTGTTGCACCTTGTCTTCGAACTCGCTGAACTGCAGCGGGCGGTTGTCGAGCGCCGACGGCAAGCGGAAACCGTATTCGACGAGGGTGCGCTTGCGCGCACGGTCGCCGCGATACATCCCGCGGATCTGCGGAACCGCGACGTGGCTCTCGTCGAGGAAGATCAGCCACTGATTCGGGAAGTAGTCGAGCAGCGTCCACGGCGGTTCGCCCGTCGCGCGCCCGTCGAGGTGCCGCGAGTAGTTCTCGATGCCGTGGCAGAACCCGACCTCTTGCAGGATCTCGAGATCGTAGCGCGTGCGCTGCTCGAGCCGCTCGGCCTCGAGGTTCTTCCCCATCTGCCGCATTTGTTCGAGGCGTTCGTCGAGCTCCTCACGGATCCCCTCGATCGCGCGCGCCATCTTGTCTTCGGGCGTCACGTAGTGGCTACCGGGCCGGATCGTGACCTCCTCGACCTCGGACACGACCTCACCCGTGAGAAAATCGATCCACGCGATCGCGTCGATCTCATCGCCGAAGAACTCCACGCGCACGAGCCGGTCGTCCTCGTAGACGGGCAGGATCTCGAGCACATCGCCGCGCGCTCGGAAGGTCCCGCGCTGCAGCTCGACGGGATTACGCCGATACTGCATGCACGTGAGCTTGCGCAGCACGTCGTCCCGGTCGATCTCGTCCCCGACCGAAAGCGTGACGGCCATGTCGGAGTATTCGTTCGGCGAACCCAGGCCGTAGATGCAAGAAACGCTCGCGACGACGATCACGTCGCTGCGTTCGAGGATCGAGCGCGTGGCCGAGTGGCGCATCCGATCGATCTGCTCGTTGATCGACGCGTCCTTCTCGATGTAGAGATCGCGCCCGGGAATGTACGCCTCGGGCTGATAGTAGTCGTAGTAGCTGACGAAGTACTCGACCGCGTTCTCGGGGAACAGCGCACGGAACTCGGAGTAGAGCTGCGCCGCGAGCGTCTTGTTCGGCGCCATGATGAGCGCGGGACGTTGCACGCGCGCGATGACGTGCGCCATCGTGAACGTCTTGCCGGATCCCGTCACGCCGAGAAGAACCTGATCGCGGCGCCCCTCTTCGATCCCGGCCACGAGACCTTCGATCGCCGCGGGCTGATCGCCGCGCGGCTCGTACTCGGAGATCAATCGGAACGGCGTCGAGAGCCGCTCGCCGCCGCCGCTCTCGGCGCCGCGCGTTTCGCCGGAAGTCTGCATCATGGTTGGACGGTACCAACCGGACCGTACGGCGACAACACGAGCGGTGCGCCGCGATTCGATCCCCCGAGGTGGTGGGTCGCCTCCGGCGGATGCTAGATTTCGGCATGACCCGAGTCGTCTACGATCGCGTGTGCCTCGAGCACGATACCGGCGAGCATCCCGAGTGCGCGGAGCGCGTGCGACGCGCCGAGGCCTGGTTGCGAGATCCAGCCTGCCGCACCGAGGTGACTTGGCACGAGGCGCGACGGGCGACGCTCGCCGATCTCGAGCGCGTCCACCCGGCCGCGCATGTCGAGCGCGTACGCTCGCTCGCTGCCGATGGCGGGGGTCGCCTCGACGCCGATACGGTCGCGAGTTCCGCATCGTTCGAAGCGGCGACGGCGGGCGCCGGCGCCTGCCTGACCGCGGTCGACCTCGCCCTCGACGAGCCGGGCCCCCTGCCGTTCGCGCTCGTGCGCCCGCCAGGGCATCACGCGCTCGCCGACCGCGCGATGGGCTTCTGCTTGTTCAACAACGTCGCCGTCGCCGCACGCCACGCGCAGAGTCGCGGACGCGAGAAGATCGCGATCGTCGACTTCGACGTGCATCACGGCAACGGCACCGAGGCGATCTTCTACGACGACCCGAGCGTGCTCTTCGTGTCGAGCCACCAGCATCCGCTCTATCCCGGGACCGGCGCGGCCGAAGACCGCGGACGCGGTGCGGGCGAGGGCTTCACGCTCAACATTCCGCTCGAGGCCGGCACCACGGGCCCCGAGCTCCTCGAAGCGCTCGAACGCGAAGCTGCGCCGGCGATCGAGCGATTCGCCCCCGACATGCTGCTCGTCTCCGCCGGGTTCGACGCGTACCGGCACGACCCGCTCGCCCAACTCGCGGTCGACGTCGACGACTTCGCGCTCATCGGAACGCGACTCGCGGAGTGGGCACGCGCCTTCACCTCGGGTCTATGGATGGCGACCCTCGAAGGCGGGTACCACCTCGACGATCTGCCGAGGTGCATCGAAGCGTTCCTCGCAGGCTCGGCAGCGCCTTGACGCGTTCGTCGCTTCCCCCTACGATGGCGCCGCGCGATCCCGTCTTCGCGCCGCAGTCGCGAAGAGAGCCGCAATCCCGTCCCAGGAGGTCAGCTTGAGCACGCGTGGTCGAGGCAGTTCCCAGCGTCGTCGAACGAGCTCTCCCGGCAGCTCGCGAGCCGCAGGTGGTTCGCGTGCTTCGTCGGGCGGTTCACGATCCTCGAGTCGCAGCGCCCAGCGCCGTCGCGAAGCCGAGCCGGAAGCCCCGCGCTACCGGCCGAAGAAGACGAACCCGGCGCCGATCATCATCTCGTCGATCGTGCTGCTGGTGATCGCCATCGTGCTCTTCGTGACGATGCGCAACAAGCAGCGTGAGGAGCGCATCCAGGAGCAGCTCGCCGCGATCGAATCGCAACCGATCGATCCCGGGACCCCGGTCGCCGACGGCTCCGTGATGGACCCCGTCGACCAGGTGATGGCGCTCGAAGAGGCCCGAAAAGAAGCCGAAGAGCGAGCCGCGGAGGAAGAGCGCGAGAAAGAGCGCAAGCGCCGCGAGCGCAACCGCTACGAGGTGCGCAATATCGGACACCTCGAATCGACGTCCGAATCCGAGCGCGAGCGTATCGACAAGCTCGTCGAGCAGCTCGTGCAGAGCGACGACCTACGCACCTCCGACGACGCGCGCGACGAACTCATCCGGATGCGCAAGCCGGCCGTCCCCCGCCTCTTGAACCGTTTCGTCGGTCTCGAGATGGACAACGAAGACCACATCCTCATCGCCAACGTCATCCACCGGACCCTGTTCGAGATGGTGCGTCCGCCCGAGAACGAAGCGATCGGATTCGTCCCGCAAGAAGAGACGACGCCACGCTACGTCAAGCAGCGCAACAACTCGATCGCACGCTGGTTCCAGTGGTGGGGCGACAACGAAGCGACGTTCGAGTAGCGGGACGGCGTCGCGTCTTTCAGATCCAGCCCGCCTGACGCGCCTTGTAGCCCATCATGCGATACAGGAGCTTCGCGGCGACGAAGTCACTCGCGTGATCGCCCTCGCGTGGAGCGAGTTCGACGATGTCGAAGCCGACGACGTTGCGGCGCGCGAAGACTTCACGCAGCAGGCCCGTCGCCTGCGGCCAATTCAGGCCGCCCGGCTCCGGAGTTCCCGTGGCGGGCAGCAGCGACGGATCGAACGCGTCGAGATCGAACGTGATGTAGACATGCGGCGAAAGGCTCTCGACGACTCGATCCGCGAGATCTGCGGGCCAACCTTCGTGCATCCAATGCGTGCGGATCGCCGAGCCCTCGGGGCTCTGCCCCGCGTCGATGAGCGGCGCCTCGGGTGCCGAGAGACTGCGGATCCCGACCTGCACGCAGGGCGCGAACTCCACGATGCGCCGCATGACACACGCATGACTCAGTTCGGACCCCGCGTACGACTCGCGAAGATCGGCGTGCGCATCGATCTGCAGAACCGACAGGTCGGAGTGCTCGGCATGGCACGCACGCACGGCGGCGAGCGTCACCGAGTGCTCGCCCCCGAGCATCGTCACGACGCGACCGGTCGCCGCGCACTTCGCGTAGACGTCGTGCAGCTCGGGCAGGAACTCCTCGGGAGGCGCACCCGAACGGACGATCGGATGCGTGTGGATACCGCAACGCCACGTCTCGGCGCGCAGTTCCTCGTCGTAGAGCTCGAGGTTCTCGGAGGCCCGCAGCAGTGCCGCCGGGCCGTCCGACGTGCCGGCGCCGTAGCTCACCGTCGCCTCGTACGCGACGGGAAGGACCTCGAAACGCGGAGCGTCCCCGCTCTCGGTCTCGCCTTCTTCGCCCAGGAAGGGTGCCGGGGGTTCCTCGAAATCGAACGTCATGCAACTCTCGCCGTGGCGTGATCGGTGGGTGGCGCGAAGAACGACGATCGCCCGTGCGTCGCCGGCGCGGGGAAACTCCTCAGTCGTCCTGAACCGGCTCGATGGCGACCCCGAGGCTCTCGATGTACTCGACGGCCTTGGAAACCTCTTCCTTCGAACCCGTAACCTCGAGTGCAATCCGCGCGTGCGTCTCGGTGATGCTTCCGGCGCGGATGTTCGGGACGACGTCGAAACGACGCCCGAGCGTGTGGATGATCGGCTCTTGAATCAGATCCTTCGGGATTTGCAGGAAGATCTTCCGCGTTTCCGACGCTTCGCTCATGGCGACTTCTCCAGGACCTAACGCAACCCGCTGAAACGACAAATTCTTACGACCTGACCCCTAGGCTGTCAAACCCAAAATACCGACGCGGGAACGACGCTCGGGTCACGTGCTCGCCTCGCGTGCGCGCCGCACGAACCGCGACGACCCGGCCACGGCCAGCCCGACGATCCCGATGCCGCTCGCACCGATCAGCCAAGGCACGGCGCGCGGATACTCGAACGGATAGTACGGACCGATCACGCTGCGTCCGTAGATCGCCCCGTTGCGCAACCAGTCGTGTGCGAATGCGTCCGCCACCGCCGCGAGCGGATTCATGCCGAGCGTGAGCGCGATCAGGTCGCCTCGATGCGCCGCAGCGCTCGGATGCTCGAGAATCCCGTTGCACCAGTACGGCGTCGAAACACACGCGACGCCGAAGAGCGTGACAAGCACCTGCGCGAACCCCGGCCGCCGCGAGACCCCCGCAATCGCGCGGGTCCAACCGAACAGGACGGCCGAACCGCCCGCCAGGACGGCTTGCCCGAGGATCCACCCCTCACCGCCCTCGACGATGAAGGAGCCGGCCGCCGCGAACGCCGCGAAGAACGCGAGCCACGCGAACCACGGCCAGGGGGCCGCGTCCCACTCCGCCAGAACCGCGGCGGCGCGTTGCCGCCACGGCGCGCCACCGACACGGACGGCATCGGGGATCGGACCGTCGAGCGCGCCCGCGGCGTGCGCTCGACGATGGTCGTCGGCGAGAACGGCGAGGCTCGGCACCCAAACCGCGGCGAACACGGCTTGCAGGAAGACGACCGGGAACCATGCACTCACGTCGCCGCCTCGCGCCGGCGCCACGAACGCGACGCCCACGACGAAGAGCGCCACCGGAATCAGCACCGCCCGCCAGGCTCGCGGCCGCGCGTCTCTCGTTACCGTACGTTCGCTCGAAGCGGGAGGCGCCCCCCGTCCCCCGCTTCGGCCGCCGCCCCCCGCGTCACCGCGGGGAGCGCGTGCATCCCCCGCGGGGATCGCTCCGGACTCGGACGTCATCGATCGTTACGGGTAGCAGAGCTCGAGCGCCAGCAGCGCGTAGCACGTGGCGATGAGCGGCTCGCCTTCCCACCAGCGCCCGTTGACCTCGTTGACCCACGAGCCGTCTTCCTTCTGGAGCGAGAGCAGCTTGCGTGCGAGCTCTTCGCGCCATCGCCGCGGTACGCCGTCGCCGTCGACGATCGTCTCCTTGCCGAGCATGTCGAGCGCCTTCGCGGCCGTGAAGTAGTAGTAGTACAGACCTTGGT
>JAUIME010000969.1 GCA_030433195.1 bacterium | reverse complement strand
GTTGCGGGTCGTCCCCGACCTTGCCCGTCGTTGGCGGCTCTCCGAAGATCGCCTGACCTACACGTTCGAGCTCGATCCCGACGCACGATTCCACGACGATCGACCCGTGACCTCGAACGACGTCGTCGCTGCCCTGCGCCGGTTGCTCGACCCCGCGATCGGCTCGGTCGTGCGCCCCTACCTCGAAGAAGTCCTCGAAGGACCCGAGTCGATCACGGCGCCCGACGCAAAAACCTGTGCGATCCGACTCCGACAACCCGATCACGTCTTCATCCACTTCCTCGCCATGCAGCACGCGAAAGTCATCCCGGCGGGGCTGAATCCGGAGGTCGACGAGCCGATCGGAAGCGGCCCGTTTCGCGTCACGCGGAACAGCCCCGGGATCGTACGCCTCGAAGCGGTGCGGAGCGCGGAAAACACCGGCCCTCGCCTCGACGGGATCTCGATCCTTTCGCTCGAACCGGAAGAGGAAGCACGCGCACTCGCCGACGGCGGGCTCGACTACGCGATCGTCGCGCCGAGCGAGATCGAAGCCCTCGAAGACTTCCACGCGACGCGCATGCCCACACTCGAGCTGCACTTCCTCGGCATCCGCACGGATCGCCCGCCCTTCGACGACATCCGCATCCGACGCGCGATCGCTTTCGCACTCGACCGCAACGGCCTCGAAACGGCGACCCTTCGCCGGATCGCGTCGGCCAAGGGCGTGATTCCACCGGGGATGCCCGCCTACGATCCCTCATACGAGCCCTACACGTACGATCCTGCGAAGGCCCGAGAGCTCTTGCACGACGCCGGATACGGGCCGCAGGGCGAGCCCTTTCCGTCTGTAGAGCTCTTGGTGGGGCGCATGCCCGAGCGGGAAACGCTGACCGAGAAGCTCGTCGCGGACTTGGCGGACGTCGGTATCCCCGTCGATCTCACGCTCGTCGACGACTACGGTCGATTCTTCGGTCGTATCGGCAAGACCGAGCTCGCGATCCTCGGGTGGGGTGCCGACTATCCCGATCCCAACGACTTCTTCTACGGGTTGTTCCGGAGCGATGCGCCCTACAACTTCATGGGCTATTCGAATCCCGAGCTCGACCTCGCGATCGAGAACGGCCGACGCGGCGCTCTGTCGAGGGTCGATCGCGCTCTGACCTACCAACGCGCCGAGCGACGACTCCTCGAAGACTGCCCCGTGGTTCCCCTCTTTCAAGACGCCGCATTTCACTGCGTCCGCAAAACCGTGCGCGAGCTTCCGATCAACGCGATGGGGATCTACACGAGCCGACTCGATCGAACATGGATCGCACGCGACGACGAACCCGACCCGACTGTCGCTCTCGCCACGCCTCGCTGAATCCAGTCACTCCCCATTCCCTTCTCTCCTCTACATCAAAACCTCACGTATGACACTCCCTCGATCCGAGTCTCCTCCCACGACCGATCCGACCGCCTCGTCGCACGAGCCGGCCCCGTCCGCCTCGACGACCGATGAGCTCACGATCCTCGTGTTCAGCGGTGAGC
>JAUIME010000968.1 GCA_030433195.1 bacterium | reverse complement strand
CGGCCACATCGGGGCTCGACGCGCGTTCGAGCCACGCGTCCACTCCCGAGAGGTACTGCGCGAATCCGCCCGGCATCTGCCGCGCCATCGCCGCGAACGAACCGAGCGTCTGCTCGGCGACTTCCGCGTACGACGCTTCGCCCGTCAGGCGCCCGAGACGCAACAGCAGCGGGATCGCCAGCGCATTCCCGGAGGGCACGGCGTTGTCGAACGGGTTCTTCGAACGCGCGATCGGGATCTCCGCCTCGCGCGCGACGTAGAAGAAGCCGCCGTGGTCGTCGTCGTGGAAGTCGACGATCATGCGATCGGCAAGCTCACGCGACGCGGCGATCCACGCGGGATCGAAGTCGGCCTCGTAGAGATCGACGAGCGCGAGCGCGAGCGCCGCATAATCCGTCTGCAGTGCATCGATCTTGGCGATTCCGGCGCGATACGTACGCAACAGCCCGCCGTCGTCGGTTCGCATGCGATCGAGGATGAATCGAGCGGCCGACTGCGCGGCGGCGACGTAGCGCGGTTCGTCGAACACCTGGCCCGCGATCGCCATCGCGCGGATCATGAGCCCGTTCCAGTCGACGAGCACCTTGTCGTCGCGGCCGGGGGCAACGCGCTTTCGGCGCACGGCGAGCAGCGCCGCACGGCCGCGTTCGATCGCGCTCTCGAGCTCGGTGACGTCTTCGCCCGCCGCGCGTCGCAGTGTGACGTCGTTGGCGACGAACGGGATCCACGTACCGTTCTCGAAGTTCGAAGGACCGTCGAGGCCGTAGTACTCGGCGAGCACGGCCGCGTCGTCGCCGAGCACGGCGTTCCACTCGTCGCGCGTCCAGACGAAGAACTTCCCTTCTTCGCCCTCGCTGTCGGCATCGATCGACGATGCGAACGCACCGTCGCCCGTGACCATCTCGTCGAGCGTCCAGTCGAGCGTCTCGCGCACGATGCGTTCGTAGAGCGGATCGCCCTCGACTTGGAACGCCTCGGTGTACGTCACCGCGAGCAGTGCGTTGTCGTAGAGCATCTTCTCGAAGTGCGGCACGAGCCAGCGCTCGTCGACCGAGTAGCGGTGGAAGCCGCCGCCGACCTGGTCGTACATCCCGCCGCCCGCCATCGCGCGCAGCGTGTGTCGCACGATCGCGAGCACGTCGTCGTCGCCGCTCGTGCGCCACGCGCGCAGCAGCAACGAGAGGCTCATCGCGGGCGGGAACTTCGGCGCGCCGCCGAAGCCGCCGTTCACCTTGTCGTAGTGCGATTGCAGCTCGGCAACCGCGTGGTCGACGAGGCCGCGATCGAACGGCATCCGCTTCGCCTCGGCCATGCGCGCGACGGCGGCGATACGCTCGGCGACCTGCGCCGCGTTGCTCGCGATGTCGCCGCGGCGATCGCGGTACGAGTCGGCGAGCTGCGTGAGCACGCGCCGGAACGACGGCAGCCCCATGCGATCGTCGGGCGGGAAATACGTGCCGGCGTAGAACGGCGCGAGCGTGTCGGGCGTCAAGAACACCGTCATCGGCCAGCCG
>JAUIME010000967.1 GCA_030433195.1 bacterium | reverse complement strand
CCGGATGCGCGCGATCAGCGCGTCGGCCTCGCCCGCCGTCACCACGTCGTCGCTGCCCGAAACCTGAAGGTTCGTGAGCACGAGGCGAAGCACTTCGTCCGACGCCGTGTTGATGTTGACCGGGTGACGCGGGCGCGACTTGATCGTGAGCGTACGCGCCTCGTCGACGACGAACCCCGGTGCGCCCTCGAACGGCAGCGCGAACCACACGTTGCGAAGCTGCGGCGGCACGACCGTCGACGCGAGGATCCGCTCGATCCCGTCGATCTCGATCGTCGTTCCGCTCGACGTGGTGATCTGCCCCGCTCCGACCGACTGCGCGTTGCCGCCGATCGTCGCTTGGACGACCTGCTCGACGCGCTCGTCTTCCATCTGCGGGAGCTGCGCGGGCCGGTTGATGACCGTATACGCCTTGCGTTCGCCGTCGGAGACCTCGACGAGCGTCCCCGCGTTCATGTAGCGCGCGTTCTGCAGCATCAGACGACGGCCGCCGAGGTCGTCCTCCTCGAACCACGAGAGCGGATCGAGCGCTTCTTGCGCGTCGCCGAATCCTTCGGCACCGGGTCGCAGCGCGTGCACCGTCGAGACGGCCATCAGGCGATCGACCTCTTCGGTCGTGAACGCGAGACCCGAGAAGTCGGCGATGCGCTTGACGGCCGTGCGCGAACCGAACGCGGCCACGCGATTCTCCGCACGGCCGAGATAGATGCCCAAGTGCCCGAGAATCACGGCGCGCGCGTCGAGCACGATCGCGCCGATGTCGTGTTCCATCGGATTGAGGAAGCGCGCCCACTCGACCTGCACCCCGCGCTCGCAGCCCTGCAGCCCGCGGGGGCCCGTCGACTCGTAGCGGACGAGCTCGCCGCCGATCCACACCATCCCGCCGTCGGGCGAGAAGCGCGACAGATCGTCGACGGGGATCGAGATGTCGTCGACCGCGACGACGGCCGACACGCGCGCGATCCCGAGCAGATTGCCGAGCAAGAACGGCGACGCCGAGTCGAGCGCGATCTTGCCCTGTTCGTCTTCGACGTCGACCGACCACAACAGCCCCTTCGGATCGTCGACCCGGAACGGCAGCCCCGTGAACTCGATCCGCAACTCGTCGGGCGTGTCGTACTCGGGCGTCTCGTCGATCGACTCGTGCGTGCGCGCGAGCTGCGCCTTCGCGTACGCGAGCACACTCGACGCCCCCGCGCGCGTCTTCGCGCGCGCCGAGAACGCGGTCGCCGACTCGCGATGATCGCGCATCGACATCGAGAACGGCACCGCGATGAGCAGCAGCGCCGACAGCGCCGCGATCACGGCGATCAGCGCGATGCCGCGTTCGCTCGCTCGGTCGTTTCGTAACGCACGCGCGTTCCGCATGACACCTCCGGTCGGCGGCATCGTGCACCGCCGTCGTTTCGCGTTCTCCGTCACAGGATCATTCCGAGGATTCCGATGGTGAGTTCCTCGACCTCTTCGCCGTGGCGTACGCGCACGGTCACGGGACCCTTGTGGACCTCGGGATCG
>JAUIME010000213.1 GCA_030433195.1 bacterium | reverse complement strand
GATGACGCGCAATCGGTTGTCGCTGCTACCGCCGCTACTGCAGCCGTAGATCGTCAGGGCGAGACAAAGACCCGCAGCGACGACTCCGAGGGCCCGCGTGGATACATGGGTCCGCATCGTCGGAATGAACCTCCTACTTTCGTGTCCTGGACTGACGGTCCCGAGGCGAGACCGGATCGTTCGTGATCGTGCACGGCTCGAATATACCCGGTTCGAACCCGCCCTCTCGCAGAAGTGTCGAGAGCGCGCGCCGGTCGGGGTAATTCACTTAGCCTGAGCAACTTACGGAAGGCCCTAATTTCAAAAAAGCGCGATGATTCTAACAGAAAGGCTATCCGTGACGTAGCGAAAAAAAGAAACTCGGCGCCGCGATCACCCGCGGGTACGGATCGCAATCGCCATGCCGCGCCGCCGTTTCGAGACCGCTCCGCTAACAACCAATTGCCAAACGACTTAACGAAGAGCAGAAACGACCGAGGCACGCTCCCCGTGCACGCGCGATACGAATCGGACGTGCGAAGTCGCACGACGCGGCCCCGACCCGGCGCTATAATCGACGTGGACTCGAGGGAATGCAGCACTTCCCGCTCGCTCCTCGGGTGTTCACGATCTCATCGACCCCGGACTTCGCCCATGCCACCGCTTCCACGTCGAATCAGCCTCTCCGCCGTTTCCTGCAGTCGCACGTCTTGGCCCGCGTGGATCGAGCGAGGTCGCACCGCCGGCTTCGAGGGGTTCCACATTCGATCGTCGCAGTCGGCGTTGGCGCGGCCGTCGATCCATGCTTCGGGTCGGGACCGTGTCGCATTCCCGACCGCGACCCTCGACGCGCCCGATCCGAGTCGGGGCGAGAGCATCGTGCGCGGTGCCTGGCTCGCCGCGCCATCGGCCGACTGCCGCGAGCAGGCCGCGCGTGAGGTCGTGGCGGCACTCGGCGAAGCGTTCGCGATCGGCACGCGCACGGTCGTCGTGCGTCCGGGCTTGATCCCCGTACCCGACGGCGCGCTCCACCATGAAGCCGGACTCGACGACCTGCGTCACGGACGGTCCCCCGGCGAAAGCGTGACGCGGGCGATCGCCGACGCGCGCGAGTACGAAGAGGCCGCGATCGATCGCGCGTGCCGTGCGTTGTTCGAACTCTGCCGCAAGTTCCCGGACATGACGTTCGCGGTCGCGGCGGGCGCCACGTACTACGAGATCCCGCAGGTGCACCAGCTCGAGTGGATCTTGAGCGACGTCGCGGTGCGCAACCTCGGGTACTGGCACGAACCGAGCCGATGTCGACGGCTCGAGGCTTTCGGCTGCGGCGCGCAATCCGAATGGCTCGAACGGTACGCCGGGCGACTGGTCGGCCTCACGTTCGAGGACGCGAACGTTACGGGCGATGCCGTCCTCCCCGAATCGGGTGACGTCGACCTGGCAATGCTCGGTCACTACGGCGGCGCGCGCCACGCGATCACGCTGCGCGCCGAAGACCGATGGAGCGACGACGCCTTGCGTCACGCGATCGACGCGCTCGCGAAGTACGGCCTCGACTCTCGCGCCGTCCCCTCGTGAACGATCCGCGAGGCCATCCGAGCCGCATCGAGGTGACCGTTCTCGTGGCGCTCGCTCTCGGCGGACTCGCCCTCCTCACCACGGCATACCGGCTCGATCCCGATCCGCGCGGCTTCGGCACCCACACGCAACTCGACCAAGCGCCCTGCGGATACCTGCTACGCAACGGGATCCCATGTCCGACGTGCGGCATGACGACGAGTTTCGCGCACTTCGCGAACCTCGACGTCGCCGGCGCTTTTCGCGCGCAACCGCTCGGTGCGTTGTTGTTCGTCGCGGTCGTCGTCGTCACGATCGGCGCGATCGCGCACCTCGTCGCCTGGCGCTCGTTCTCGCACTACTGGACGTACGTCCCGAATCGATGGGTCTGCATCGCGGTGCTGACCGCACTCGTGCTCGCGGCGTGGTGGTGGAAGATCCGCGCCTACGAAGCCGCGGTCGGCTGAGTTCGCACCGCTCGGTAGCGCTCGATCAAGCGAGCGTCTCGAGAATGCGCACGTAGCTCTCGTACCGGACCTCCCGAACCGAGCCGCTCTCGACCGCAACCTTGACCGCGCATTCGGGCTCGTGCGTGTGGCTGCAATCGGGGAAGCGGCACTGCCGCGCGTGTTCTGCGATCTCGGGGAAGAACCCGTCGAGCTCCGCGCGCTCGACTTCCCACAGTCCGAACTCGCGAACGCCCGGGGTGTCGACGACGAAGCCGCCGACGTCGAGCGGCAGCAGCGAGACATGCGTCGTCGTGTGACGCCCCTTGCCCGTCTTCTCGCCGACGTGACCGACACGCAGCTCGAGCCCCGGTTGGACGGCGTTGATGAGCGACGACTTGCCGACGCCCGACTGTCCGGAAAGCACGCTCGTCCGGCCCGCCATCGCATCGCGCAACCGGTCGATCCCGCTGCCCGTGACAGCGCTCGTGAACACGACGTCGAGCCCGATCTCGCGGTACGCGTCGACGCGATCTTCGAACGCGGAGGCATCGCCGTCGTCACACTTGTTGATGCACAACAGCGCGTCGAGCCCGCCCGATCGACTCGCGATGAGGATGCGATCGACGAGTCCGGGGCGGAACTCGGGTTTCGTGAGCGAAGCGACGACGACCGCGAGATCGACGTTCGCCGCGATCACCTGCTCGCGATCTTCCTTCTCGATCCCCGGGCGCGACAGCTTCGTCGTGCGCGGCTCGATCGACTCGATGACGCCCTCGCCTTCGCCCGTGCGGGAAAGCTCGACGCGATCGCCGACGGCGATGGGCCGCGTCGCACGACGCCGCGCGCCGTAGAACTTGCCGCGCAACGTGCAGCGCACGTCTTCGTCGCCGACGCGGACGATGCATCGCCTCGCGTGCACCTTGATCACCGTCCCGCGCTCCGGTCCGGCGTCAGTCATTCGATGGACTCCGACTCGGCCATTCGGCGAAACTCCTCTTCACTCACGATGCGCACCCCGAGCTTCTCGGCCTTCTCGGCCTTGCTTCCCGCTTCGGCACCCACGACCACGAGATCCGTCTTGCCGCTCACGGACGACGACGCCTTGCCGCCTTGCGACTGCACGATGCGTTGCGCCTCCTTGCGCGTGAGCGACTCGAGCGTACCCGTAAAGACGACGGTCTTCCCCGAGAAGACCCCGGCCGACTTGCGGCCCTCGACGGGCTGCGGCTCGACGCCGCACGCTTCGAGCTCGCGGATGAGCTCGCGGTTCGCGTCGTTCGCGAAATACTCCACCACGCTGGCCGCCACGATCGGCCCGATCTCGTGGATCGCTTCGAGCTCCTCTTGCGTCGCCTTCGCGAGGTCGTCGAGTCCCTCGAACCGTTCGGCGAGGATCCTCGCGACACGTTCACCGACGTGCCGGATTCCCAAGCCGAACAACAGCCGGTCGAGACTCGGTCGCATCGACGCCTTCAACGCCGCCGCGAGGTTCGTCGCCGACTTCTCTCCCATGCGTTCGAGCGACGAGAGCGTCTCGACGTCGAGCCGGAACAAGTCCGCGAAGTCTTTCACCAACTCCTGCTCGACGAGCTGTTCGATCAGCTTCGTGCCGAGCCCGTCGATGTCCAGCGCGCCCTTCGAAACGAAATGCCTCAGACTCTCTTGGATGCGCGAGCGGCACGTCGAATTCGGACAATAGAACACGACACCGTCCTGCTCGCGGCGCAGTTCGCTCGAACAAACCGGGCATGCCTCGGGCATCGACCACTCGCGTTCGCTGCCGTCGCGGCCTGCGGTGATCGCTTTGACGACCTTCGGAATGACGTCGCCGGCGCGCTCGACGACGACCGTGTCGCCGATGCGAATGCCAAGCCGCTCGACCTCGTCGGCGTTGTGCAGCGTAGCGCGCGAGATCTCGACCCCGCCGACCGATACCGGTGCGAGAAACGCGACGGGCGTCACGGCACCCGTGCGACCGATCTGCAGCCCGATGTCGAGCAGCTTCGTCGTCTCTTGGCGTGCGGGAAACTTGTACGCGATCGCCCACCGCGGACTCTTCGAGCGCGACCCGAGCCGCTCACGCAGCGCGAGGTCGTTCACCTTCACGACGACGCCGTCGACCTCGTAGTCGCCGTCGTCACGATCGCGAGCGAGCTCATCGTAGTATCGCTGCACGGCGTCGATCCCTCGCACGACCTCGATGCGATCCGACACGCGGAAACCGAGCTGCGTCAGGTACGCGAGTACGTCGCGATGCGTCGCGAACGACGGGCCTTCGATCGATCCGATTCCGTAGACGCGAATCTCGAGCGGCCGCTTGGCGGTGATCCGCGAATCGAGCAGGCGCAACGATCCCGCCGCGAAGTTGCGCGGGTTCGCGTAGGGCTCCGCGCCCTCTTCGGTCAGCGCGCGATTCAATCGCCCGAAGTTCTCGGTCGCGACGATGACTTCGCCGCGCACTTCGAGCAGCTTCGGAACCTCGACCTCGTCGCGAAGCCGCAGCGGCACGTTGCGGATCGTCTCGAGGTTTTCGGTGATGACTTCGCCGACTCGCCCGTCACCGCGCGTCGAACCGACCGTGAACACACCGTCGCGATAGACGAGCTCGACGGCCGCGCCGTCCATCTTGGGCTCGAGCACGAGCTCGGGATCGAGCTCCGGATCGCCGACGTACGAACGCGCCCGCTCGAGCCACTCCTCGATCTCGTCGCGTTGGATCGCGTTGGCGAGGCTCTGCATCGGGATCGTGTGCTCGATCGTCTCGAAGCCCTCGCGCGGCGGCGCGCCGACGCGACGCGACGGCGAATCGTCGCGCACCCAGTCGGGATGTTCTTCTTCGGCGGAGAGCAGCTCGCGATACAGCCGATCGTACTCGGCGTCGGAAATCTCGGGATCGTCGAGGACGTAGTAACGATACGCGTGGTGCTGCAGGCGCTCGACGAGATCGTCGTACGCTTCGCGCGTCGCGACACTCGGTGCGTTCATGGCCCGCCCCCCTCGCGCGACTCGACCTTCGCGGTCGGCAGGATCAGCATCGCATCGCCGTAACTGAAGAAGCGGTATTCGAGTCGCACGGCCTCGCGATACGCGTCGAGGATGCGCTCGCGGCCCGCGAACGCCGCGACGAGCATGAGCAGCGTGCTCTCCGGCATGTGGAAGTTGGTCAGCATTCCATCGACCTCACCGAAGCGAAAGCCCGGAACGACGAACAGGTCGGTCCACCCTTCCGTCTCGCCGTCCGCCTCGCTCGGACGCGCGGTTTCGAGCGCGCGACACGCCGTCGTCCCCACCGCGATGACCCGCCCGCCCGACGCGCGCGTCTCGCGGATGCGCCGCGCCGCGTCGCCGTCGATACGATAGTACTCGGGGAGCATCTCGTGCTCGTCGACAGTCTCGGATCGAACGGGCAGGAACGTTCCGGGGCCGACGTGAAGCGTGATCGTCGTCGTCGCGATCCCGCGGCGTTCGAGCTCCGCGAAGACTTCGGGCGTGAAGTGCAGGCCGGCCGTCGGCGCCGCCACGGCTCCGGGATTGCACGCATAGACGGTCTGGTAGCGATCGAGGTCGTCGGGATCGGCCGCGTCGGAAACGGAGTCGCGCCGGATGTACGGCGGCAGCGGCGCGCGGCCCGTCTCGTCGAACAGCGCATCGATCGAAGCGCCCTCGACGTCGACGCTCCATCGGCCGCGGTCCTTCTTCTCGCGCAGGACGAGCCTCGCGCTCGCGTGGCCCGTCGTCAACCGTTCCCCTTCGCGCAGCTTCGCCGACGACTTCAACATCGCGTCGATCGTGCCGCCGTGCGGACTCGGCCCGAGGACGAGCGCCTCGACGCGCGCCCCGCTCTCGCGCCGGCAAGCGAGCCGCGCGCGGACGACCTTCGTGTCGTTGAGGACGAGCAGATCGCCGGCCTTCAAGAAGTCGGGCAAGTCGCGGAACACCGCATGGCGGACGGGCGCCTCGGGAGCGTCGAGCACCATGAGCCGGGAGTCATCGCGCCGGTCCGAGGGAAACTGCGCGATCCGTTCGGCGGGAAGCTCGTACGCGAAATCCGAAGGTCTCTGCATGCTCGATGGAGTTGGGACCGGGCGGACGAAGTCGAGAGCCCCGCTCCGATGCGGGCCGCGCATCGTACAACGACGCCGTACGCCCCACAACCGCCCCGCGGCGTACGCGCAGCGGTTGCGCGAGCGTCGTCCCGTGCTCTCAGCGCGCGGGATCGAAGTACCGCGCGACGACCTCCCGATAGCGAGCCGGATAGCCGAGATCGACGGAATCGCCCGAAGCACGCTCGAAGTCGCCCGGAACCGCGTCGGCCGGCGTCGCCGAGCCGGACGTCGCGGGTGCCCCCGTCTTGGATGCGGCATCGCGCACGCGACGCAAGCGCGCGAGCTCTTCGCTCGATGCACGATCGCCGCCGAGAGATCGCATCCAGCGCCGCATCGCCTCGTCCGGATCCGGTCCGGATCTCGCGTCGTCGGCAGGGAGTCGGTCTCGATCGTCGCGCGTCGGTTCGGAGGATCGCGCATCCGGGTCGCGCGACGGGTCCGCGGCGGCGGCGCTCGCCGCATCCGGGTTGCGCGGCGACGCGTTCGTCGTCGTCGAATCCCCTCGGCGCGGACGCGTCGCATCCGCGGCGCCATCGTCGCCACCGGCGTCGATCGAACTCGTCATCCGCTCGGTGACGAACCGATCCTCCACGCCCGACTCTCGCGCAGGCAGGCCCAAGATCGCGAACGTGGCGATGCCGAGCAGAATGGTCACACCCCAGGCTTCGACCGGATGCCGTACCGCAAACCGTCCGCTCGGCTCCGCGGCGATGCGCGCCGCAGCCGCACGCACGACCTGCGTCACGAAAAAGCCCGTCTCACCGCGGCGAAGCATCTCCTCGGCCGCGACGCATTCTTGCCGCCCACCGACGAGTCGATCGAGCACTTGCGCGGCCTCGGACGAACCGATACGAGCGAGTACCGCGAAGACGATCCCCACAACGAGAACCGTCGCCGCCCCCCCGATCGCGACGCCCCACGCCGCCGATCCACCGAACGGTCCCGCCCCGGCGAGCACTCGCGACGCGATCGCACCGAGCGCGAGCACCGCCGCCGCGGCTGCCGCCGCCATCGCGAGACGCCAGGATCCACGCGCGATCCAGGCCCGGCGCCGCACGAGACCGATCGCATCGACGACGACCCTTCGATCGTCGTCACGCTCGATCTCGCTCGCGGCTCGTCCCGGGTTCATCGCGCTTCGCCACCGCCGGTGTCGCTCTCGTCGCCATCCGACTCGCCCGCGTTCGTCGGCACGCCCTCCGTCGACGCACCGGCGCCTGCATCGGACGACTCCGACGCCATCTGCAGCGGGATCGGATCCGGCTCCGATTCGAGCGGCTCGAGCCGGAAGCGAACCGTCACGGGCGTCCCGCGCTCGGGCACGAGGTCGAGCCGCGGCACGTAGGTATCGTCGCGCATGCCGCCCGGATGGGGATTGTCGAGGATCGAGTTTCCTCGATACGAATGCCAGATCGAGATCAGGTCCTTCGTGACGTCGGCGACGAATTCCTCGTCACCCGTTTCGGGATTCACACCGAACCGCGAACCCAAGAAAACCCAACCATCGCGCGGCATGAGTTCGCCCGTCATGCGATCGACCAGAAGATCCTCGGCGCGCTGCACGATCTCGCGTTCGCCATCCTTCCACGTCACGTAGATGTACACGCGCGGACCGGCCGGCGGATAGTACTCGAGCGGTTCCTCTTCGTCTCCGAAGGGAAGCCCACCAGGGGGATTCGAAGGGTGCTTCTCGCGAATCTCGAACGGCTTGCCTGGACTGAGCCCGAGACTCAAGAATCCCGCATTGAGCAGCGACGGCGCGCAGTCCATGAACAGCACGCTCTCGTGCTCGCGTCCGCCCGGCCCCACCGCGAGGAATTCGACGAGCGTATCGCGCTGGCAGATCGAACCCGCGACCGTCATCTCCTTCGCTTCGGGATCGAGATCGATCCCGCCGGCTTCGAGCCGATGCTGCAGCTCGCCCACGTCGCGCGCGGCGGCCTGCCGCATCTTCTTCTCGGCGGCATCGATGCGAATCTTCGAGATCTGCTTGGTGAGACTCTCGCGCACGCCGATGAGCTGATCGATCGTG
>JAUIME010000212.1 GCA_030433195.1 bacterium | reverse complement strand
CACGATGGTGCCCTTGCCTGCCTCATCGGACTTCTCCATGTATGGCTCCAGCAGCGCGACCGCCGCCTTCATCGTCTCGGCCGACTGCAGCACGAACGGCAGCTGCATCTCGCCCGCGCCGAACAGGTCGCCGACGACCTTCATGCCCTCGAGCAGGTGGAGGTTGATGATCTCCAGGGCGCTCAGCCCACCCTCGCGTGCCAGGTCGAGGTCCCCCTCGAGCCCCTTCTGCGCCCCGTCGATGATGCGCCGCTCGAGCCGCTCGCCCACCGGCAGCGCGGCGAGCTCGGCGGCCCGCTGATCACGCAGCGC
The DNA here is from genome assembly GCA_030433195.1 of bacterium. Lineage (GTDB taxonomy): Bacteria > Planctomycetota > JACOTG01 > JACOTG01 > JAUIME01 > JAUIME01. The sequence continues at coordinate 7,814 of JAUIME010000212.1, read as the reverse complement.
GGCGGTGTCGACGCCGGCGAACATGTCGAGCATCGTCGCGAGCGGGTCGTAGGTGACGTTGCCGTCGGCGTCGAACTCGCGCCGGTCCCACACCAGGTCGAGCGCGACCTGGCGCTGCTCGTCGGGGATGGATGCCAGCGGGAGGATCTTCGCGGCGTGGACGATCGCCGAGTCGAGGCCGGCCTCGGTCGCCTCGTGCAGGAACACCGAGTTCAGCACGATGCGGGCGGCCGGGTTCAGCCCGAATGACACGTTCGAGACGCCCAGGGTGGTGTGCAGGCCCGGGTACTTCTGCGTGATCTGACGGATCGCCTCGATCGTCTCGATCCCGTCCCTGCGGGTCTCCTCCTGCCCGGTGGCGATCGGGAAGGTCAGGCAGTCGACGATGATGTCGGTGACCTTCATCCCCCAGTCATCGACGAGCGCGTCGATCAGCCGCGATGCGATCGCGACCTTGCCCTCGGCGGTGCGCGCCTGACCCTGCTCGTCGATCGTCAGCGCGATCACCGCGGCACCGTGCTCTTTGACCAGCGGCATGATCCGACCGAAGCGCGAGTCCGGGCCGTCGCCGTCCTCGAAGTTGACCGAGTTGACGACGGGTCGCCCCCCGATGAGCTCCATCCCGGCGCCGATCACGGCGGGTTCGGTCGAGTCGATGACCAGCGGCAGCGTGGACGCCGACGCGAACCGCGACACGATCTCACGCACGTCTTCGACGCCGTCGCGCCCGACGTAGTCGACGCAGACGTCGAGCAGGTGCGCACCCTCGCGGATCTGGTTGCGCGCGATGTCGATGCAGTCGTCCCACCGCTGCTCGAGCATCGCCTCACGGAACGCCTTCGACCCGTTCGCGTTGGTGCGTTCACCGATCGCGAGGTACGACGCATCCTGCGAGAACGGCACGTGCTGGTAGAGGCTCGCGACGCCCGGCTCGGATACCGGATGCCGCGTGCCGACGACATCCGCCGACCGGAGCCTGTCGACGACGGCCTGCAGGTGCTCGGGCGTGGTGCCGCAGCATCCGCCCACCAATCCCAGCCCGAACTCGCGGACGAACTGCTCGTGCGCGGTCGCGAGCTCGTCGGGCCCGAGCGGGTAGTGGGCACCGTCGGCGGTGAGCACCGGCAGTCCGGCGTTCGGCATACAGATCACCGGCGCCGTCGAGTGCTTGGACAGGTGGCGCAGGTGCTCGCTCATCTCGGCGGGGCCGGTGGCGCAGTTCAGCCCGATCGCGTCGATGCCGAGCGGTTCGAGCGCGGTCAGGGCGGCGCCGATCTCGGAGCCCATGAGCATGGTGCCGGTGGTCTCGACGGTGACTTCGACGAAGATCGGCAAGCGGATGCCGCGTGCGACGATCGCCTGCTTGCACGCGTTGATCGCGGCCTTGGTCTGCAGAAGGTCCTGCGAGGTCTCGATGAGGAACGCGTCCGCGCCGCCGTCGATGAGCCCCTCGGCCTGCTGCGCGAAGGTGTCCTTGAGGTGCGCGTACGTGGTGTGTCCGAGGCTGGGCAGCTTGGTCCCCGGACCCATCGAGCCGAGCACCCAGCGCTCGCGCCCGTCCGCCGCCTCGGCGGCCTCGACGCGCTCTCGCGCGATGCGCGCCCCCGCTTCGGCCAGCTCGTGGATGCGGTCGTCGATGTCGTAGTCCGACAGGTTCGACCAGTTCGCACCGAACGTGTTGGTTTCGACGGCGTCGATCCCGGCCGCCAGATAGGCGTCGTGGATGTCGGCGATCATGTCGGGCCGAGACACGTTGAGGATCTCGTTGCAGCCTTCGAGCTGCTGGTAGTCGTCGAGGGTCGGATCGTGCCGCTGCAGCATCGTCCCCATCGCCCCGTCGGCGATGACGACGTTCGTCGACACGGCGTCGAGCAGTCGCCGGGCGCGCTCGGGGCGGGCGATGCCGTCGATGTCGAGCGGGTGGCGGGGAGCGAGTGCGGTGGTGCCGGTCACCCGCGTGAGTCTAGTTGCGGCCGGGCCGCCGCCCACCGTCAGCGGGTTGCACGCGCTACACGTTTCGTCACACGCGCCATCGATCGGTGGGCGCGCCTGCCGTGATGTGTCGCGCGAGCGACTGTTGCACCATGTCGGCCGCCGCGCGTCTTCGGTCACGAGGGACCCGGCACCCCCATGATGGATGCTGTGAGCACCGCACCGCCGCCCCTCGCCGACATCCTCGGAGTCGCACACATCGTCTCGCTTCCGCTGCGCACCCGGTTCCGCGGGATCCAGACGCGCGAGGCCGTGCTGCTCGAGGGGCCGGAGGGGTGGACCGAGTTCTCGCCCTTCGTCGAATACAACGACGCCGAGGCCGCGACCCGGCTGGCCGCGGCGCTCGACTTCGGGTGGCACCCGCAGCCGGCACCCCGCCGCACCGAGGTGCGGGTGAACGCGACGGTGCCGGCGGTTCCGTCCGGCGACGTGGCATCGGTGCTGGCACGCTTCGACGGGTGCCGCACGGCGAAGGTCAAGGTCGCCGAGGCCGGGGCGGGGTCCTGAGGGAAACAGTCCGTGGGAAGGGGTCGGGGGAGTCTCCAGTGCCCGACCAACGACAAGAACGGCTTTCGCCAACGTAGCGGGGTTTCGCAGGCATGGGTCAAAAAATTCATCCGATCGGATTCCGAATCGGGATCACCGAGAACTGGCGCTCGCGCTGGTACGCGTCGAAGAAGGACTTCGGTCGTCTGCTCTTCGAAGACCAGATGATCCGCAAGTACATCAAGCGCGAGTACGGGTTCGCGGGCATCTCGCGGGTCGAGGTCGAGCGAAACGCCGAGCAGGTGAAGATCATCATCTTCAGCTCGCGTCCCGGTGTCTTGATCGGGAAGAAGGGCGCGAAGATCGAGAAGCTCAAGAAGGATCTCGAAGCGCTGACCCAGAAGCGCGTCTCCATCGACACGCGCGAGATCGCGAAGGCCGATCTCGAGGCGCAGCTCGTCGCGGAGTCGATCGCCGAGCAACTGAGTAAGCGCTCGTCGTTCCGACGCACGATGAAGAAGGCCATGCAGGCCACGATGGGCGAGGGCGCGGGCGGGATCAAGGTGCAGGTGTCGGGTCGCCTCGGTGGTGCCGAAATGGCGCGACGCGAGACGCAGGCCATGGGCACGATTCCGCTGCAGACGCTGCGCGCCAACATCGACTACGGTTTCTCCGAAGCGCGCACGACCTACGGGCACATCGGCGTGAAGGTGTGGATCTACAAGGGTGAATACCCGATGAAGGAGCGGTAGCGTCATGGCGTTGATGCCCAAGCGAATGAAGCACCGAAAGTGGTTCCGCGGTCGTCTGCGTGGCGAGGCGCATCGCGGGAACACGGTTTCGTTCGGTGAATACGGACTCCAGTGTCTCGACCTCGGGTGGATCACGGCGCGGCAGATCGAAGCCGGTCGTGTCGCGGCGACGCGAGCCCTCGCGGGCGAAGGCAAGGTCTACATCCGCATCTTCCCGCACAAGCCGGTCACCTCGACCCCGGAAGAAACGCGAATGGGGAAGGGAAAGGGTGAGCCGGAGTTCTACGTGGCGACGGTGAAGCCCGGGACGGTGTTGTTCGAAATCGGCGGCGCGCCGTTCGCCAAGGCGAAGAAGGCGCTCGCTCGTATTTCCCACAAGATGCCGGTGAACTGCCGACTCGTGGAGCGCAAGCACAAGATATGAAGATCGAGGACATTCGAAACAAGCCGAGCGACGAGCTTCAGGACGACCTGCTCAATACGCGTGAGGAACTGTTCAATCTCAAGTTCCAATCGGCGACCGAGCAGATCGAGAACCCGGCTCGCATTCAGGAGCTCCGCCGCACCGTTGCGCGGATCCATACCGTGCTACGGCAGCGCGAACTCGGAATCGGCTCGGACCAGGAGAGCAAGTGATGGACCGTAATCGACGCAAGATCGTGGAAGGGGACGTGATCAGCGACCGCATGGACAAGACGATCGCCGTGCGAGTCGAGCGACTCGAGAAGCACCCCGTCTATAAGAAATACGTCCGCCGTCGAACGGTCCACAAGGCTCACGACGAGAACGGCGACGCCGGCATGGGCGACCGTGTTCGAATTCAAGAGACGCGACCGCTCTCGAAGACCAAGCGATGGCGACTCGTGTCGGTGGTCGAGAAGGCCGCCGGTGCGGAGCCTGTGGTCGGGACCGGAGACGCGGCGCCGGCTCAGGGTTGATCCCTCGGGTCGGGGTCGATCCCCGGTGAGGGGCTTCGTCGGATTCACTCTTCGAAACCCACGGGGACGCACGCGCAGCGGGCGCGAGTAGAACGATACGACGGCGAAAGCGGGCGCGGCGAACGCGGCCGTAGGATGCGGCTCGGCGATTCGGGCCGGTTCGACAGATCGAGGCAGTTCGATGATTCAGATGAATTCACGCTTGGACGTCGCGGACAACACCGGCGCCAAGGTGGCGCAGTGCATCAAGGTCCTCGGCGGTACCCGTCGGCGCTATGCGAGCGTCGGCGACATCATCGTGGCCTCCGTCAAGAAGTCGGCGCCCGGCTCGGAAACGAAGCAGGGCGACGTGGTTCGGGGAGTCATCATCCGAACGCGGCAGAACGTGCGACGTCCCGACGGGACGTGCGTGCGGTTCGACCGCAACGCGATGGTCATCGTCGACGGCGAAGGCAATCCGAAGGGCACGCGCATCTTCGGTGCCGTGGCGCGTGAGCTGCGCCATCGCAACTTCATGAAGATCATCTCGCTGGCATCCGAGGTCGTCTGAGGCCCTCGCGGTCGAGACGGCAGCGTCGAAAGGAACACCGGATATGAAGATTCGAACGGGTGACGTGGTGAAGGTTCTGTGCGGTGACGACCGCGGCAAGGAAGCGAATGTCATTCGCACCCTTCCGCAGCGTGATCGCGTCGTCCTCGAGGGAGTCAACCTCGTCCACAAGCATATGCGCAAGACGAAGGACAACCCCAAGGGCGGCCGAGTGCAGAAAGAGGCGCCGATCCACGTGTCGAACGTTCGACTCGTGACCCCGCGGGAAGAAGTGGCGGGCAAGAAGAAGGGTAAGAAGGCGAAGAGCTGACGCTTCGTCTCATCGTGTCTGGTTCAGCGTGTTTGAGGGAGCAGTGGAAACATGGTTCGTTTGAAGAAGTCGTACGACGAGGAAATCATTCCTCAGCTCATGGAGAAGTTCGGGCTGAAGAATCGCCTCGCCGTGCCGCGGATCCAGAAGATCACGGTGAGCATGGGCGTCGGCCGCGCGACCGAGAACAAGTCGCGGCTCGAGAAGGCGACGAAAGAGCTCGGTCTCATCACGGGCCAGAAGCCGAAGGTTTGCCGAGCGCGCCGTTCGGTCGCCGGTTTCAAGCTGCGCGAAGGCAACCCGATCGGTTGCAAGACGACGCTGCGCGGCGAGCGGATGTACGAGTTCCTCGATCGCCTGATCAACATCGCGATCCCGCGAGTTCGCGACTTCCGCGGCCTCTCGCCGCGCGCCTTCGACGGCCGCGGTAACTACAGCATGGGTTTCAACGAACAGATCATCTTCCCCGAGATCAGCATCGACAACGTCGAGTTCCAGCAGGGGATGAATGTGACGATCACGATTTCGGGCGGCTACGACGACCGTTCGTTCGAGCTGCTTCGGTTGTTCGGGATGCCGTTCCGGAAGACCTGAGATCGATCGACGTCGAGAAGACGATAAATGCAGGGCCTAGGGAAACACGCATGATGACCGCAGGACTGACTGTGACGGCACAACTGACTACGACGGGACTGACGAGACGATGAGTGTCACTGATCCGATTGCCGACATGTTGACGTGCATCCGCAACGCGAACCGCATCCACCGCGACTCGGTCGTCGTACCGGCGTCGAAGGTGAAGACCGGAATCGCGGACGTGCTCAAGCGCGAGGGATTCATCGAGGACGTTCGGCCCGTCGAAGACTCGACGCAGGGCAAGCTGAAGATCTATCTGAAGTACGGTGAGGACGGCGAGCTCGTTCTCCATCGGATCGATCGCGTGAGCAAGCCCGGACGCCGCATTTACGCGGGCGTCGAGGACATCAAGCCCGTGATGCGTGGCATCGGCCTGCGGATCGTTTCGACGCCCGCGGGAATCCTGAGCGACCGCGAGTGCCGCGAGAAGCGAGTCGGCGGCGAGGTCCTCTGCGAAGTCTGGTAAGAGCGAATACGCCACGTCGGCACAAGACGGAGCCGGCGCAGCAGGAACGATAGCGAGGAGCGCAACGATGTCCCGAATCGGCAGGCAGCCCATTGCGGTTTCGACCAAAGTCGACGTGAAGCTCGACGGCGGCGGAATCCGCGTCAAGGGCCCGCTCGGCGAGCTGTCGCAACAGATCCCCGACGGAATCGACGTCAACTACGACGAGTCCACGCGGGTACTCGACGTGAAGCGGCAGTCCGATATCAAGAAGCACCGCGCGTTGCACGGACTCATGCGGGCGCTCGTCGCGAACATGGTGCACGGCGTCGATCAAGGCTACGAGAAGAAGCTGAAGATCATCGCTGTCGGTTACAGCGCGAAGGTGCAGGGCAAGGACCTGACGATGCAGATCGGCTTCTGCCATCCGGTGATCATGCCGATCCCCGAAGGGCTGTCGCTCGAGACGCCGAGCGCGACCGAGATCAACGTCAAGGGCGCCGACAAGCAGGCCGTGGGGCAGTTCGCGGCCGAGATCCGATCAATCCGACCCCCGGAGCCGTACAACGGCAAGGGGATCCGATACGTGGACGAGAACGTCCGCCGCAAGGCCGGGAAGGCCTTCGTCGGCGGCGGCGACAAGTAGAACCTGAAAGCAACGGTCCGATAGCGGTGGCTGTCGGACGGAAGAGTCGGCGGCGCGAGTGCCTCGAAGGCGCGCGGGTCGTCGGAAGATTCGGAGGAGTGCAGCGTGGAACGGATTCGAAAGAAGCGGCGCACGGCGATCAAGCGAAGCCAACGCGTGCGACGTCGTTTGAACGGCAACGCCGAGCGCCCGCGACTCACGGTCTTCCGCAGCTTGAATCACATCTACTGCCAGATCATCGACGACGAGTCGGGCAAGACGTTGCAGTCGAGCTCGACGGTCTCGTTGCGCAAAGGCGGCGCCACGATCAAGAGCGGCGGCAACAAGGACGCAGCGGCCCTGATCGGCAAGGACATCGCCGAGAAGGCCACGGCGGCCGGCATCAAGAAAGTCGTCTTCGACCGCGGGCCCTACAAGTTCCATGGGCGGGTGCAAGCATTGGCCGACGCGGCTCGCGAAGGCGGGCTCGAGTTTTAATCCCCTGAGGAGGTAGTTCATTGAATCGGCAAAGGTCCGACGGAGAGCAGGAATTCGAAGACGTCGTCGTCAAGATCAACCGTTGTGCAACGGTCGTGAAGGGCGGACGCCGATTCAGCTTCAGCGCGCTCGTCGTGCTCGGGGATCGCAAGGGACGCGTCGGGATCGGGTTCGGTAAGGCGAAGGAAGTCCCGCTCTCGGTCGAGAAGGGGATCGCGGACGCTCGTAAGAACCTCGTCGAGATTCCGATCGTCGGCGGTACGATTCCGCACGAGACGATCGGCCGCTTCGGCGCGTCGCGCGTGGCGTTGATCCCGGCCAGCAAGGGTACGGGGGTGATCGCGTGCTTCGCGGTCGCGTCGGTGCTCGAGCTCGCGGGAATCCAGAACATCCTCACGAAGTCGCTCGGATCGAACAATCCCATCAACGTCGTCAAGGCGACGCTCGAAGGGCTGAAGGGACTTCTCACGAAAGAGGAGGCGGCTCGCCTTCGAGGGGTGGAGATCGAGGCATGAACCTCACCGACATCAAGCAATCGGGTGCGGGCGGTCGACGTCCGACGAAGCGTCTTGGCCGCGGAAG
>JAUIME010000211.1 GCA_030433195.1 bacterium | reverse complement strand
CGCGTGCGGATTCGCGATGGCGGTCTGCTCGAGGTATTCGTCGACCGACTGCCGCCCGCGTTGGTAGCGCGCTTGCAAACAGATCTCGACGCGCGTGCCTTGGCCGTGATCCCATTCGACCTCGCGGTGCGACAGGATGACGGGCTTGTTCTTGCTCGTGTCGATCTGGAGCTTGAAGCGATGCGCGGGACGGCGCTTGCCGGCGCGCGACTTGATGACCACAGGCTGGCCCGTCGTGATCTGCCCGTACATCGCGGCCGCCGAGATGCCGATGCCTTGTTGGCCGCGCGATTGCTTCAGGCGATGGAACTTCGACCCGTAGAGCAGCTTCCCGAAAATCTTCGGCACCTGCTTGGCGACGATGCCCGGTCCGTTGTCTTGAATCGCGACGACGAAGCGATCGTCGCGCTTGGGCACCGGCGTGATCTCGACGCGAAGCTCGGGGCGAATGCCGGCTTCCTCGCACGCGTCGAGCGCATTGTCGACGGCTTCCTTGATCGTCGTCAGCAGCGCCTTCTTCGGATTGTCGAAGCCGAGCAAGTGCCGGTTCTTCGCGAAGAACTCGGCCACCGAGATGTCGCGCTGCTGCCGCGCCATCTCTTCGGCCGAGCGCGTACGGCGGGGCGGCTTCGCTTTGGGATGGGCCGCGGGGGCGGGGTTGGCAGTTCCCTTGCGGGGCGCCGACTTCTTCTTGGCGGCGGTCGTCTTGCGTGCCGTCGTTTTCGCGCCCGCCTTCTTTGCGCCCGTATTCTTCTTGGTGGCGGTCGCCTTCCGAGCCGGTGACTTCCTTGCGACCGTCTTCTTCTTGGTGGCGGTTTTCTTGGTGGTGGTCTTCTTGCGGGCGGGTGACTTCTTCTTGGTCGTCTTCTTTTTGGTGGCGGCGGCCTTCTTGCGAGTCGGCGCCTTCTTCTGCGTCGGCTTCTTTTTCGTCGTCTTCTTCTTGCGCGCGGTCATGGATCGGTCCTCGTGCTCGGGGCGCGACGGAGCGTCCACGGGGCGTCGGCTCGCGAGAAAATGGGCGAGCATCGACGACGAAGCGCAGAACCGGACCGCCGGCCGGTATCCGGCGCCATTCTAGCAAGGAGCCGGGGGAGGCGGGGGTCCGTCGAACCAAATGAGGTCGGCCGGATCGCGTCCGGCCGACCGTTCGGTTCGTCGCTTCGTGCGCTACGGGATCACTCGGGAAGGACCTCGAACTTCCAGCCGTTGGTCCCCGTGAAGAACTGCTTCTTGCGAACGCCGTAGGGGCGATGCTCGGGATCGTAGCCCAGATTGTCGAAGAGGTCGTCTTCTAGATTCGCGCCGGGGAACGAGAGGTTCTCGTTGATGCGTACGAGCCCGAGCTCGGTTCCCTGGACCGTGTGCTTCCATCGATTGGGTGTGTCGTCGATCTGGTCTCCGCGGCCGATCTCGAACAGGTGGTGCAGGAAGTCTTGGTAAAAGCCGATCCGATCGCGCTCGAGGAACGTGCCGTCGGTGAGGTCGAGCGGGGATACGGTGACGAAGGTCGCGAACGTATGCAGGCGGCCCCAGTCGACGTACACCGAGTTTCGGATACCGGCGAACTCGGCGATGATGTCGGCGTGTTGGCTCAGCACGGCTTGCTCGTACTGGATGAAGAAGTCGGCGGCACTCGTGAGCGGGCAGTTGCGCGGCTCGGGTTGCGAGCGCTCCGCGATCTGGATCGCGACCACGGCCGCGAGGTACGCCGGCGCCGCCTTGTTGTGGACCGCGCCCGCGGCTTGCACGCCGAGCGTTGCGTACTCCCAGGGCGAGAACAGCGGCTCGCGGTTGCGGCCGCCCGACGTGAAGATGCTCGCGACGTTGGCCTGCGCGATCGCGACGTTCGTCTCTTGGAGTCCCTTCAGGTCGTCGAAGAGCGTCTGCTGTTGCAGCAAGGTGTTGTAGACCTTGTCGAGGTCGGTGAACTCTACGAGCAGCTGCTCGCGAACGCGGACCCACGAATCCTCGGGAATCTGCCCCGGATACGGATTGACGACAAGATCCCCGAGCGTCGTGTGCCAAGCTCCGGCGCGCGCCGCGTCGGTCGCGTAGAGCGAGCGGATGTCGTCGTTCGACGCGGCCGGCTCGAGCTCTCGAGAAATCGCGCGGTACGCGAGGTTATCGTCGCCCGTGTCATAGTCCGGGAAGGGGACGCTGTAGCGCGTGTCGGTGTACTCGTCGATGCCCCAATGTCCGGCGGTGCCGATGCGGCGATTCCAGACCGCTCGCAACGACGTTCCGGGTCCGGTCAAGAACGCGCCGGCGCGCTCCTTGTTGTTCGAGTGCTGTCGATAGGCGACGAGCTCTTCGCCGGGCTGGCCGTTCAACTCGGCCGGGTACCACGAATCCGCTCCACGGATCGTCCACGGCTCGCGCCCGCCGATGGTGTCGACCCGAACCCAGGCCGTCTCGAAGTCTTCGAGCGTGGGACTCGTCAGGATCGCGACGCGGTCGGTCTGGTACACGAACAACTCGTCGGCGCCGTCGCCGTCGACGTCGAGCGGGAGGGCCTTCGGCTCGTCGAGTTCGAACGCGCCGCCCGCGCCGCCGATCGTTCCGGTCGCGCGATAGACGCAATGCAGTCCCTGGCGATTCGCCACGAGGATCCCGACGACGTTGTCGTAGTCGTTGATCGCGACGATTTCGTCGCGTCCATCGCCGTTCAGGTCGGCGGCATGGAAGCGATCGTTCGAATCGAGGTACCAGCGTTCGGCAGGCGTCTCGCCCTCGATGAACCCGAACGGATCCCCGAACTCGGCGATGTACACGGTGCGATAGCCTGCGGCCGTCGGCTGCAGCACCGCGGCCGAGAACTCGTTGAACACGCCGATTTCGTCGATGCCGTCCCCGTCGAGATCGAGCACTTGGAACGTATCGCCGCCGCTGAAGTACCAGCGCCCGGCCGGTCCGTCGAGATAGCCGACTTCGAGTCCGTCCTGGAACTCGGTCGGATTGCGCCAGACATGTTCGAACCCGCTCGCCGTGGACTGGAAGATGCCGATGCGCGTGTTGCCGTCGTGTACGAAGAGCTCCGGGTCGGGGTCGAAGTCGTGGTGGACGGGGTAGAACGCATCGATCGAACCGAACTCCCAGTCACCCGCGGGTCCCGAGACGACGTCGGCGACCCACGTCATGAACAGCTCGAAGCGCGTCGGGCCCTGCGTCATGATCGCGAGCGTACCGTCGTGATCGAACGCGAGCAGCTCGTCGGTGCCGTCGACGTCGAGATCGACGGGCTGGAAGCGATCGCCCGACTCGAGGGGCCAATCGCCGATCGCGGTGCGCCCCGGGATCTCGGCGCGGATGTGCCACGGAAAGAGCAGCTGCCGATCGGTTCCGAAGGTCGGCAGATCGAGGATGCCGAGCTGGAACTCCCAATTCGGATGGGACCGCTGGATCAGCAGCGTGAAGTCCTTGCCGTTGCCGTTCAGGTCGGTGGGAACGATGTACGGGTCGTTTTCTTGCGCGAGAGCGAGCGAACTCGTGAGAGCCGCGGCGATGCTGACGACGGCGATCGGGAGTAGCGTTCGAAGGGAGGTCATGCGTGCGTCTCCTCTGGATTCGGATGAACGTCCGTTGCGTGCGGGTTCATCCCCCTCCTTGGGAGACCGCGTGCGGAGCGGTCGGAGGTTTCTCGGATTTCTTTGAGGTGCACGTCGGGCGGGAGCTGCCGGTAGACGCCCTGCGCTAGCCCTAGTCGTCGGAGACCGTGCGCTCACCCTCGTGCACGGCGTGCTCGGCCTTCGCCAGTGCTTCGGCCGCGGCGACCGTGAGGGGATGGTCGTCCCCGAGCTTCGCGTCGAGCTCGGTGCGCGCTTCACGCAGGATCGGCAGCGCCTCGTTGGCCCGATCCACCCGGGTCAGGCATGCCCCGAGACCCGTGCGATAGCGCGCCTGCAAGATCGGGCTCACCTCCGCGCCGTCCTCGATGCGGTCGAGAACCGACTCGTAGAGCACGAGCGCTTCGTCGTCGCGACCCTGGTCCGCGATCGACGTCGCGAGACCGAAGAGCGCCGCGAGCGCGTTCGGATGCTCTTTCCCGATCGTCGTGCACTGCATTTCGTAGGCGGCGCGGTAGAGCGGCTCGGCCTTCTCGGGCTGACCGTCGACGCGATGACTCTGCGCGAGGTTAATGCGCGAGATCTGCGTGTCGGCGTGCTCCTCGCCGAGTTCTTCGATGCGAAGGCGCAGCGCGGTGCCGTGAAGTTCTCGTGCTGCTTCGTGGAGGCCCTGTCGCGTGCGTTCGGTGGCGAGGTTGTTGAGCGAGACGAGCGTGGCGGGATGGCGCTCGCCGAGCGTGCGCTTGCGGATCTCGTAGGTCGCTTCGAGCAACGGCGTCGCCTCGTCGAAGCGGCCTCGACGCTTGTAGAGGATCGCGAGGTTGTTCATCGACGTGAGGGTGTCCGGATGTTCTTCGCCGAGGATCGAGCGGCGAAGTCGCAGGGTTTCCTCGTACATCGGCAGCGCGCTCGCGTAGTCGCCACGCATGACGTGGATCGTGGCGAGCTTGCTCGTGATCGAGAGCGTCGTGACGCTCGTGTCGCCGAGGTACCGCTTCGCGAGGGCGAGGGCTTCGTCGCCGACGCGGCCCGCTTCTTCGAGTCGTCCCGTGCGGCTGAGCAGGCGCGCGTAGTTGCCCATGGCCGCGATGCGTTCGGGACTTCCTTCCCCGAGTCCCAAGAGCATGTCGTCCAGGCACTCGAGGTAGTGGCGCTCCGAGGCGTCGACAGCTCCCGCGTCGTCGAGCGTCGACGCGAGGTTGTTGCGGATCGAGAGGGTCAACGCGTCGGTGCGGCCGAGCACGCGCAGACAATGTTCGAGCGTTTGGGTCAGCCACTCGACGGCTTCGTCGGTGCGTCCGGCGAGGGTGTACGCCCAAGCGAGGTCGTTGGTCCGCGCGAGCACGTCGGGATGATCGTCGCCGAGTGGCGCCAGAAGCGCCAGCGAACGTTCGAGGTGCCGAATCGCCGCATCGAGATCCCCGAGGTTGCGATACGTGACGCCGAGCGTCCCACGAATGACGGCTTCGGCGAGCGGATGATCTCCGAAACGCGCGTCGATCTTTCCCGACGCCGCATCGAGCACCTCGCGCACCGTGATCTCCTCGCTCGCGGGGATCCGTTCGGGGTCGGCCGACGCCAAGAGATCACGATTGAGGAAGTCGTTGACGATCCGGGCCTCGTGGTTCTTGCGCTCGGCTTCGTCCCGCGCTCGGTTCGCCTCGACGAGGAGGCGAAGACTCACCATGAGGCCGATCAGCAGCGTTGCGAACGCGAGACCGGTCCCGACGACGAGTCCGCGGTTGCGGCGCGCGAAGACTCGAAGCTGGTAGATCGCACTCGCAGGTCGAGCGTGCACGGGTTCGTGGTCGAGGTAGCGGTGCAGGTCGTCGGCGAGATCGGCGGCCGATCGGTAGCGCCGTTCGGGCCGTTTCTCGAGCGCTTTCTGCACGATCGTCTCGAGGTCACCTCGGAGAGCCGAATGCTTGGCGCCGAGGGCCCGCGGAGCGTCTTGTTCGATGATGCGTGCCGCCTCGGCGAGCGAGCGGCCGTGTAGTGCGTACGGGAGCTCGCCCGAGAACAACTCGTACGCGACGACGCCGAGCGCATAGACGTCACTTCGTGTGTCGAGATCTCGCGTTCGACCCGCGACTTGCTCGGGACTCATGTACGGAAGCGTGCCGAGGATTTCGCCGACGGCCGTTTCGATCGTGAGCCCCTCGTCGTCGTCAGCGGCGACGGCACGTCCGATTCCGAAGTCGAGGATCTTGGGGCGTCCGAGTCGGCGAAGTCGCGTCGCGCGTGAAGCGGGCGTCGTAGGGCGGACGTCCGCGGTGGTCTCGCTCGGAGCGGTCGGGGCATCCGCCCCCTCGGTCTCCTCGGATGATTCGACGAGGATGTTCGCGGGCTTGAGGTCGCGATGAAGCACGCCTCGTTGATGCGCGAACTGGACGGCGCTACAGACTTCGGTCATGAGCCGAACGCGATCCCGAACGTCGAGCGACCGCGCGTTCACGAACTCGAGGAGCGTCTCGCCGCGCACGAACTCCATCGCGAAGAACGGAATCGACGTACCGCCGACTTCAGCCGTACCCGCTTCGTAGATCTGCGCGATGCCGGGATGTTGCAGGCGCCCGAGAAGACGAATCTCGCGCTCGAAACGGCGCACGATTTCGCGCGGGGGCAGGCCGCCGCGAAGCACCTTGAGGGCGACGGTCCGGCTCGGATTCTCTTGCCGCGCTTCGTAGACGATGCCCATGCCTCCGCGCCCGATCTCGCGCAGGATCTCGTAGCGCCCGATGCGTTCCGGGGGGATGTCGCCCGGCGATGCGTTGCTCGGCGTCACGCCACGCAACCCGGTCTCTAGGTCTTTTGCCAGATCCTCGGGGACGACGGGCGTGGCGAGGAACGGCGCGTCGTCCGTGCGATCGACCATGTCGAGGAGCGAGAGGACCTCGTGCTCGACGGCTCCGTCACCCCGGGCGCCGGCGCGGATGGCTGCTCTCCTCGCGTCCGGTTCGAGATCGAGCGCTGCGGCAGACAGCCGGTCGACGAGTGCGCGCTGCGCGTCGGTGAGTCCGCCCGGGTCGGAATCGCTCACGTCGAGCCTCCTTCGAGGTCGCGGCGGAGCCACGCGCGCGCGAGCCGCCAGTCGGCCTTCGTCGTCGTGAGGCCCGACCCGGTCAGGTCGGCCGTTTCTTCGAGCGTGAGACCCGCGAAGTAGCGGTGCATGACTACCTCGTACCAACGCGGATTGTAGGCCTCGAGGCGGTGCATCGATTCGTCGAGGGCGAGGAAGTCGATCGGGTCGAGCTCGGCGGCTCCGCGATCGGGAATCGCTTCGTCCTCGAGTCCGGCGACCTGCAGACCGCCGCCGCGCTTCTGGGCGTGCTTCTCGCGCCAGTGATCGCGCAGCAGCATGCGCATCGCGAGTGCCATCGATCGAAAGAACGTACGCCGACTCTCGGGTTGGTCGCGCGGCGGTGCGGGGAACTTTCGATCGAGGAGGAGAAACGCTTCGTGGGCGAGCGCGGTCGGCTGCATCGTGAAGCCTGGATCACCGACGTACTTGCTCTGGCGAGCGATGGAGCGGAGTTCCTCGTAGACGCGCTCGAGAAGAACTTGTTTGGCTTCGGCGTCCCCGTCTCGTGCGGCTTGGATGCAACGCGTCAGATCGTCGTCCATCAGCCGTTTTCCGCGATCGGGAGTGAGCCGTCGGCGTCTCCGGACTCGCGCTTCGCGACGTCAGGAGAGTGCCTTCGGGGCTCTCAGGTCTTGTTGTGCGCTTCGCTCATGAGGTCGGCCGTGTGCGATTCGAGTGCGCGCCGCACGGCTCCCTTGGTGTCGAGTCGCAGGACTTCGTTCGCGAACTGTCGCGCCTCTTCGTGGTTCGCTCGCTTGAGCAGCGACTTGAGTCGCGGCGCCGAGTAGGGCGGCAGGCAGAACCGTCGCAGCCCGAGGCCGAGCAGGAGGTACGCGTAGCGGTGGTCGCGGACCATTTCGCCGTAGGCGACGATGGGCGTGTCGCCGATCGTCTCGAAGATCGAGCGCATTTGATGGAGCAGACCGGGCTGGCACATGTCGAGATAGCTCGCGACAGCCGGGTTGACGCGATCCGCGCCCATCGAGAACTGCGCGAGGTTGTCGATGCTGATCGTGAGGAAGTCGGCCTCTTGAATGAGACGCGGCAACATCGGCACGATACCCGGGACTTCGATCAGGCATCCGACCGGCGGAACCTGGTCGGGGTTCATGCCTTCGGCGATGAGATCGCGAGCGCAGGTCGAGATGAACGTGCGTGCGTCGCGCAGGTCGTCGAGGTCGGTGACGAATGGTAGCAGGAGTCGCAGATTGCCGCGCTCGTTGGCGCGGAGGATCGCGCGGACCTGACTCGCGAAGATCTGGTGATCTTCGAACAGAAGGCGCAAGGCGCGGTTTCCGAGCGCGGGGTTGGGCTCGCGCTCGAGCGTGCGCCCCGCGATGCCTCGCGCCGAGCCGAGGTTCAAGAGACGGATGACGGCCGGGCCGTCGCCCGCAGCGATGGATACGTCGCGGAAGGTGGTCGTGAGCGATTCTTCGCTCGGGAGCGTGCTCGAGTCGAGGTAGGGCGTTTCGGTGCGGTAGAGCCCGACGC
>JAUIME010000210.1 GCA_030433195.1 bacterium | reverse complement strand
CGAACGCGCCGCTTCGAGGGCCAGCGGGGCGCTGGCGCGGATGTCGTCGGGCAGCGCCGCGTCGACGAGCGCGTCGAGCGAGTCGTCGCCGAGGGCGTCGAGCATCGTGCGCACATCCGCGGCGGTCGGCCCGAGGTGACGGGGCGCGAACGCATCCGTGGGCCGCAAGCGATCTCGATTCGAAGTGGATGACGACATGGTCTTCGCTCCTGGCGCGTGGGCGGTGAATGTCGGATGGTGAGACGGTCCGCGAATCCGGCGGGATCGAGAACTCGGTCGGGCACACGCGATCACCTCCGATTCGGGATCGACGTGCGCGTCGAACATATAGCATCGCCGTCCCGGAGCGACAACCGCGACGAACGGCTCGCGGTGGGTCGCGAGGGTGCTCCGTCTTTTTTACTTTCCAAGCGTCGGTGGTGTTTGTAATGTCTTGTCGGTAATAGGGCTAGGCTCGGCCGTCGCGAGGTGTTCGCGGGCGCGTACGAGCCGCGCGGTACCTCCACTCGCGCAGTAGTCTGCAGGGTGGCAACGAAGCACGCGAAGGGGGCTCTCGCATGAGGCGCGGCGCGGTGTGGACTCGTGGCGTCGGCTGGTGCCAGGTGATCGTCTTGACGCTCGCCTGCGCGACCGGACTCGTCGGTTGCAAATCGACGCGCTACCACCTCGACATCCTCGAAGACATCCACGACGACGACTACGACCTGAAGAACGAGGTCGCCGTCGAAACCCCGCTCGACAGTTTCTCGGCGTCGATCGTTTCCGTGATCACGGGCGACCGCCCGCCGCCGCCGAGCTTCCCGGTCGAGAATCCCGGGATGGTCTGTCAGCGGTCGATCCGAGCGCTCGGCTCGCATCCGGCTCGAAGCGATGCCGAGTATGCGCGCGCCGTCTCGCTGCTCGTGCCCGTGTCGGCGCTGGGCGAGAATCCCATGAGCCGCATGCTGGCGCTCGACCTCATGATCTTCCAGTTCGAGAAGCGCGCGCGCCCCGAGATCGCGGCCGAGCCCATCGACGCCGACCCCGAAATCGTCGGCGACGAGCTCGATCGGCTCGACGATCGACTGGCGGCATGGACGGAAGTCCGATCGCGAGGAGGAAGCGAAAGCCGCGAGGCCGAAGATCGGTGTCGCGAGTCCTTTCGAACGCTCGCAGGTCTCGACTATACGTCCTGGCGCGATGCCGCGGCGGTGCTTCGGTTGTTCGCGGCGCTGGCGCCCCTTCGCCGCTACGAAGTCTTCGAGTCCGAGATCCTCGGCGGAATCCATCGAGTCGCGCCGCGCGCGATGCGTCTGGCTCTGGCGTCCGCCGTCACGAGCACGAACGAGCCCGAGTTCGTTCGCGAAGAGGCCGCGGAGGGCGCCGGGCTGCTCGGCGACCGTTCGCTCGTCTCGACCTTGAACGGGGTCGTCCGGAGCGACCGGAGCGAAGCGGTCCGACGGCGCGCCGCGCAAGCGTTGGGACGACTCGACGATCCCGTCGCGGTGCCGGTCCTCATCGACGTGGTCGAGCTCGATGCGGATCGCGGGGTTCGGTATCACGCCGAGCTCGCGCTCCGACGCGTGACCGGCGTCGATCACGGCAGCGACGTCGCGGCATGGCGCACGTGGTGGCGCGAGGCCGGTCGCGATCAGGCGGACGAAACACCGTGACGGACTCGATGCAAGCCGCGTGGATCGACGAACCGACCGAGTACGACGGATCGCAGCTGCGATCGCACTTCGCCTACAGCGAACTCGGGATTCTCGGGGAGAGCATCGTCGCCTGGTGCGGTCCGTGTGACGTGGCGCTCGACGCGCTCGTCGATCTCGAAGACCGCCGTGAGAAGGGGACCATTCACTCGACGTCGATGCTGCACTTCGTCGTCGAGCACTTCGAAGGCGGACTGGCACGCGCCGTCGTGAGGCAGCGGCTTCTCGTCGTCATCGCTGCGGACGTGATCGAGTTCTTCGGCGCACCGCGTCCCCGTCGCCGCGGAGACGACCTTTACCACGCCGATCGCAAACTTTCGGTCTCGATCGCGACGGTGAGTCCCGTCTCGACGCTCATTCACCTCGGGTTGAACGTCGACGCCGAAGGGGCCCCCGTTCCCGCCGCCGACCTCGCCGAGTTCGATATCGATCCACGCCGAGCCGCAGAGACGATCCAAGAGCGGTACATCGAGGAACACGCGTCGATCGAGCGCGCGCTGCGCAAAGTACGCGGTGTCCCATGACGGCTCGCCGCATCGCTTTCTTGGTCGCGCGGGTCGTCATCTTCGGCGTGCTGATCGTATTCGTCGGACGACAGATCCACTGGCAAGACACCGTCACCGAACTCTCGAGCGACGGCAAGATCGTGCACCGAGGCCGCGTCGTGGAGCGACATCGCGATACGGTCGTCATGGTGCGGACGGACGGCAAGCGCATCGTGTTCCGACGCGAGCGCGTCGAAGACCGTCGCCCGACGTACGGCTTGCGCTCGATCATCGAGCGCATGGACCGTGGCCGGTTCGGGATCGCGTTCGCATGCATGGCGGGAACGATCGGGATCACGATCATCCGCTGGCATCGCCTCGCTCACGTTCGCGAGATCCGGCTGCGGTTTCGCGAGGCGTTTCGGCTGTCGTTTATCGGTCTGTTCTTCAACAACGCGGTACCCGGCGCGACCGGCGGCGACGTGATGAAGGCGTACTACGCCGCACGCGACCGCGACAAGAAGCCCGAGGTGTTCGCCTCGGTTTTCGTCGACCGCATCATCGGGCTCGTCGCGCTCGTCACGCTCGCCGGGGGCGTCATCCTCTTCCAAGCCGGCAATCCCGAGTTCTCACGCCTCGCCACGCACATCTTCCTGCTCCTCGGTGTCATCGTCGTGGGCGCCGCGGTGTACTTCAGTCGGCGCTTGCGGCGCATTTTCGGCATTTCGAAGCTCGTGGATCACCTGCCGTTCCAAGAGCTCTTCCGCAAGCTCGATCGCGCGTTCTTCCTGTACCGATTCCACAAGGGATCGATCGCCATCGCGTTCGTCTTGTCCCTCGCGGCCCACTCGTTCACGATCCTCTCGCACGTGATGATCGGGCGCGCGCTCGGCCTCCAAGTTCCGACCTACTCGTACTTCGTCTACGTCCCGATCGGACAGGTCCTGAGCGCGATTCCCATCTTCCCGGGCGGGTGGGGCGTACGCGAGGCCGCCTACGGATCGCTGTTCACGCGCGGCGGACTCCCGTTCAGCTACGGTGTCGCCCTGTCGATCCTCCACGGCCTCATCGTCCTCGTATGGAGCCTCTTCGGCGGCCTGCTCTTCCTGCTCGGCAACGAACGCCTGCCCCCGGACCGCGAGGAGCTCGCCGCGGCCGCTTGATTCGGCTCGGTTCGCTGTTGCCGCATCGGCACCGAGAGCCGACGCCACGCACAGGCCCGTGTTGATGCTCCGCATCTCGGCTGATAGCCTGACGCGTCCCGCGTCGGAGCCTCGCGACTCGCGAGCCGACGCCGTGACTCGCCGTTTCCCGAAACCTCACGGAGATCCCATGAGCTCCATCGTCGCTGTTGGATCCATCGCGTTCGATTCCATCGAAGCCCCGACCGGGCAGGCCGAGGAGATTCTCGGCGGCTCGCTGACCTACTTCGCTCTCGCCGCGAGCCACTTCTCGCGCGTTCGCCTCGTAGGTGTGGTCGGAGCCGACTTCAACGACGAGCACATGCGGGTGTTCGGGAGCGATTCCATCGACACGTCGAGTCTCGAACGTGCCGAAGGCGAGACCTTCCGCTGGCGTGGCCGCTACCTCGACGACATGAACCAGCGCGAGACGCTCTCCCTGGCGCTCAACGTCTTCGAGTCGTTCGATCCGAAGGTGCCCAAGGACGTCGATGCGAACGACTTCCTGTTCCTGGCCAACGGGAGTCCGAAGCTCCAGCTGCAGACGCTCGAGCAAATGCCCGACAACGCGTTCTGCTTGCTCGATACGATGGACTTCTGGATCGAGAACGATCGCGCCGATCTCCAACAAGTCCTCGAGCGCGTGGACGGGCTCGTCATCAACGACGAGGAAGCGAAGTTCCTGAGCGGCGAAACGAACCTCATCACGGCCGGGAACAAGATCCTCGACATGGGGCCGAAGATCGTGATCGTCAAGAAGGGCGAGCACGGCGCGTTCCTGTTCTCGACGTATCTGCACTATGCGCTGCCGGCGTACCCGATCGAGCACGTGAACGATCCGACGGGAGCCGGCGACACGTTTGCGGGTGGCGTGATGGGGTACCTGGCCCGCGGCGGTCGCGTGACGATCGGGCGGATCAAGCGCGCGATGATCTACGGCACGGTCATGGCCTCGTTCTGCGTCGAGAAGTTCGGCCCGGATCGTCTGCTCGAGATCGACTCGACCGACATTCGCGACCGGTACGACGACTTCGTCCAGTTCACGACGCCCTGATTTCGGGGCGTCCCGACGGCCATGCGTGAACCCACGCGAGCGTTTACCGCGATCGTCGTCGACGACGCGACGCGAGAATCGCTTGGCCGCTGCCAGGACGAATTGCGCGCGCTGAAGAGCGACGTCCGATGGACGTCGCCGGCCGGGTTTCACGTGACGCTCCAGTTCTTGGGGACGATCGACGCGGCGCGACGCAACGCCTACGAAAACGCGATGCGGGGCGCGCTCGACGACATGGATGCGTTCCGCTTTCGCGTCGAAGGGCTCGGGTGCTTTCCCGATCGGCGCAAGCCGCGGGTGCTCTGGGCCGGAGTCACCGTGGGCGCCGAGGCGATCACGACGATCCACGAGCGGCTCGATCGCGCGTTCGAACCGCTGGGGCACGAACCGGAGCGGCGCCCGTTCCATCCGCACGTGACGATCGGGCGCTTACGCGGCCCGCGAGGGCTGCCCGAGCTGCGCGAACGGCTCGTCCGGATGCTCGGACCCGACCCCGTCGAGCTTTCCGCGAAGGCCGTCCATCTGCAGCGCAGCCGGCGCACTCCGCACGGAGCCATTTATGATACGCTCCTGGCCATTCCCCTCCAGAGCGCCGTGGGCGGTCGCGGGTGAGGGAAAAAACGCGAGAGATCGTGTAACTCGCGCGGCCGAATCCCGCCTGTGAACCGGTACGGAACGAGAATCCGCATCGGTCGCGAGGATCCGGTGTCCTAGGGGTGCGGTGTCCGTTCCATGCGGCAGGATTCGTCCTGAGAGAGGAGATTCCCCATGGTCGTCCGTCAAGACGCGGCGCAAGGCTCGCGTGACAACAAGAAGAAGGATGAAGCCCTCCAGTTCGCGATCGGGCAGATCGAGCGCCAGTACGGCAAGGGCTCGATCATGAAGCTCGGTGAGGACTTCAAGGTGGAAGTCGACGGGATTCCGTCGGGTTCCATTTCGCTCGACATCGCGCTGGGCGGCCGCGGCATCCCGCGCGGGCGCATCGTCGAGGTGTTCGGTCCGGAGTCCTCCGGAAAGACGACGCTCACCCTCCACATCGCGGCCAACGCGCAACGTGCGGGCGGCGTGGCGGCGTTCATCGATGCCGAGCACGCGCTCGATCCTCAATATGCCCAGAAGCTCGGCGTGAACCTCGACGAGCTGCTCATCTCGCAGCCCGACACGGGGGAGCAAGCCCTCGAGATCTGCGAGATGCTCGTGCGGAGCAGTGCCGTCGACATCGTCGTGCTCGACTCGGTGGCGGCCCTCGTTCCGAAGGCCGAGATCGAAGGCGAGATGGGCGATTCGCACGTCGGGCTGCACGCGCGCCTCATGTCCCAGGCGCTGCGAAAGCTCACGGCAGCGATCGCACGCTCGCACACGTGCGTGATCTTCATCAACCAGATCCGCGAGAAGATCGGCGTCATGTTCGGGAGCCCCGAGACGACGACCGGTGGACGCGCGCTCAAGTTCTATTCCTCGGTCCGCATCGACGTGCGGCGCATCGGCTCGATCAAGGTCGGCGAAGAAGTGCAGGGAAACCGCGTGCGCACGACGGTCGTCAAGAACAAGATCGCGCCGCCGTTCCGCAAGGCCGAGTTCGACATCCTCTTCGCGCAGGGCATCTCGAAGGAGGGCGACCTCATCGACCTCGGAGCCCAGCTCGGTGTGCTCGACAAGAGCGGAACCTGGTTCTCCTACAAGGACACCCGCCTCGGTCAGGGCAAGGAGAAGGCACGTGTCTTCCTCATCGAGAACCCGGAGATCGCCGACAAGATCGACGGCGAGATCCGCGCGCTGACCTTCCAACAAGACCAGAACCCGAAGGCCGGAGCGAAGAAGCCGGCCGACGCGAAGGCGCCGGCCGCGAAGGCCGACACCGCGAAGTCCGCGTCGAAGTAATCCGTAGAAGGGGGCAGGGGAGCCGCCGCTCGAAGAGAGCGGGGCTCGCTCGCCGCTGTACCCCCGTTCGCCGCGAGGGCGCCTGTTTGCGGGGATGCGTCTGAGGAGACGCGACGCCGAAGACAGGTGCCCGACGGGCCCTGTCCGAGGGCCGGGAGAACTCGTCCCGGAAGTGCCGGATCCGCACGCGGCAGCGGGGCAGCATCGGGTACTCGCCAGGCCTGCAACGATTTTCATGGATTCTTCTCGACTATTCGTCGGCATCGCGACGCCCAAGAGGCGTCCGGTGGGCCGGGGCCCTCGCCCCGTAGGCCCCGCCGTGTCTTCGAGTCGTCATGGAGGGTTTCCTTGGGATTCGTGCAGCGACGAGGCCGTGCCGCCTCCCCGACGAGAGCCGGTTCCGTCGGCACCGGGTCGTTCGATCCTGGCGTCGCCGGACCGCGATGGGTTTCGGACGCCGACGACGAACCCCGCGGTCTCGCCTGGACCTCGTGGATGAGCGATCCCGAATCCGATCCGGAAGCCGCGCGCACGCGAGATCTCGACCTGGTCGGCCGGTGCCTCGAGGGCGATGCGCGATCCATCCGTGAGCTCGCGACGCGCTTGGCGTGCGTTCCGCGGATCCTCTACTCCATCAATCACCGGACGGGGCGTCCGCTCGGCGACGAGGATCTCGCCGATCTCTCGCAAGATGCCGTCATCGTGATCTGGAGCAAGCTGTCCACCTTCGAGGGGCGCGGAAGGCTCGAGACATGGGCGTATCGCTTCTGTTTTCTCGAGTTCATGAATCGCGTACGGCTCCACGAACGACGAGACCGCCGTATCGCATCGGTCGATTCGCTCGATTCCCTCGAACAGCGCTCGCAAGATGCCTCATCCGGCGAGGTGCCGAGCGAGTTCGAGTGGTTGGAGCGCAGCCTCGACGAACTCGGCCCTCCCGAGTCCGACGTGATCCGCGCGAAGCATTTCGACGATCAGACGTTCGAGGAGATCGCGAACGACCGGAATGCGGCTTCGAGCACGGTGAAATCTCAGTACTACCGCGGGATCGAATGGCTCCGGCGCCAGATCGAGTCTCGCAGAAGAAAGGAAGAGCGATGAGCGATCGGTCGCACGAGACGGAAGAACGGCTCGCGCCGGTGATCGCGGGGGATGTCACCGAGAGCGACGACTCCGTGGCGTCCCGCCTCGAATCCGACCCTGCGCTTGCCAAGCGCGTCGGCGAGCTCCGCGAAACCGCCCGCGTCGTCGAAGCCGCGGCGAAGTGGCGCGACGACGTTCTCGCCGAGATCGACTCCGACGAGACGGTTCCGGGGCTCGATCGCGTAACCCCCACCTTGCTGTCCGAGGCGGGAATCGACGAAGCAGAACCGCGCGTCGCCCCATCCGAGGGCGGGGTCGTCCAACGCGAAGTCTCCGATGACGGAGCCAGTTTAGAGATCGAAGCGGGCGCGACCGAAGCGCCGAGCCTGCCCTCGTCGCGGGGTACGACTCCCAATCCCGCGATTCCTCGTGAGGCGCTCGCAGCGGCCGCGGTTCTGCTCGTTCTGGCCGGGGGGTGGCTCCTGCTTCACCCGTGGAGCCGAATGCCCGAGCCCGCCGGACCGGCCCCGACGGGCGAGATCCGCTTGAACGGCACGTCGCCCCTCCAGGGGGTCATGCCGGTCGGGGAGGTCTCGCGTGACGCGTTGCAGTTTCGGTGGGAGTCTTCCGTTTCTTTGCCGCCTGCGGGGCCTGCGGCAGGTCCGGCCGCGGTGCCACAGCCACAGCAGGACCTTTGACCTCCGGGCACTGCACCTCGCCCGCCTCGTCCAGCAGGCGCTGCTGAACCTGCGGCTTGGAGGTAAGGTAGGA
>JAUIME010000209.1 GCA_030433195.1 bacterium | reverse complement strand
CTGCTGCTCGACGAACCGACCGTCGGCGTCGACCCGCAGTCGCGCAACGCGATCTTCGAGAGCATCCTCGCGCTCGAGCAACAAGGCCTCACGGTGCTCTACACCACGCACTACATGGAAGAGGCGCAGCGCCTGTGCGATCGCGTCGGAATCCTCGACCGCGGCAAGCTCCTCGCGCTCGACACCGTCGACGGCCTCATCGACGCGCACGGCGGAAGCAGCGTCATCACGACGCAAGACGCCGCGGGAGGCAAGCGGATCGAAACCGACGACGCCATCGGCGAGCTCACGCGACTGCTCGAGAACGAGAAGCCGCTCGGCATCAAGATCGACCGTCCCGACCTCGAAACGGTGTTCCTCAACTTGACGGGAAGGAGCCTCCGAGACTGATGAATCCGAGCGCATCCGTCACCATGGCCGGTAAAGACCTCAAGCTGCTCTTGCGAGACAAGGCCGGCTTCTTCTTCACGTTCTTCTTCCCGATCCTCTACGCGTCGTTCTTCGGCGTGATCTTCGCGGGCAACAGCGGCGACTCGGGCGGCGCGCCACCGGAGATTCCGCTACTCGTCGTCGATCTCGACGGCACCGACGCCTCGCGCGCGGTCGTCGCCGAGCTCGACGACACGGCGTTGGCCGTCCAGCCGATCGAGACCACCGAAGAAGCGCGTCGACTCGTGCGCACGGGCAAGTCGACGGCGTTCCTCGTGATCCCCGAAGGCTACGCCGAAGCGGCCGAGACGATGTTCTACGGCGAGCCGCCGCGCATCGAACTCGGCATCGACCCCGCACGCGCCGCGGTCGGCGGCATGATCGAAGGGCTCGTCACGCGCATCGGTTTTCGCGGCATGCAACAGATGTTCACCGACACCGACTTCGCCCGCGAGCGCATCACGTCGTCGATCGCCGACGTCGACGAGTCGGATCTGTCGAGCGCGAACAAGCTCGTCTTGCGATCGTTCCTGCAGAGCCTCGACGTGTTCTTGCAGCGCATCCCGTCGTTCGACGAAGGGGACGACGCGACCGCCGAGGGCGGCGCCGCGGACGACGACGAGGCCGGCGGTTGGCAGCCCCTGATCCTGGAACGCGTCGACGTCGCGCGCGAAGAGTCGGGTTCGATCGGCCCGGGCAACGCGTTCGAAGTGTCGTTCCCGCAGGCCATCCTCTGGGGCATCCTCGGCTGTTCCGCGGGCTTCGCGATCTCGATGGTGACCGAGCGCGTGCGCGGAACGCTCGTGCGACTGCGCATGGCTCCAATCTCGCGCGCCGACGTGCTCGCCGGCAAGGCGCTCGCGTGCTTCGTGACGACGACCGCGCTCGCGGTCGTCCTGCTCGCGTTCGGCGCGCTGGTCTTCGACGTTCGCCCCGACTCGATCCCGCTCTTGGGGCTCGCGATTCTCGCGACCTCGACCTGCTTCGTCGGCATCATGATGCTCCTCTCGGTCATCGGCAAGACCGAGGCGGCGGCCGGCGGCATCGGCTGGGCGATCCTCATGGTCATGGCGATGATCGGCGGCGGCATGATCCCGATCTTCGTGATGCCGACGTGGCTCGTCCGCGTCAGTGACTTCTCCCCCGTGAAATGGGCCATCCTGTCGCTCGAGGGGGCGATCTGGCGGCAGTTCACGCTCGCCGACATGATGGTCCCCGTGGCCATCCTCGTCGCGATCGGCGTGGTCTCGTTCGCGGCCGGCGCCGCCGTCTTCCGGCGCGCCGAAGCCTGAGCGAACGGCACGAGATCCCCGCATGATCCGTGGACGCCGCGATTGCGCCTGAGATACAATCGAGGGCATGAGCCCTCACTCGAACTCCCGCGGGCGCACGACGGTAGTTGGCACGACGGTGGTCGGCACGACATTGGCCAACCGTGTCGACTCACTGCGCCCCCTCGTCGCAACGCTGGTCTTCCTCACCGTCGGACTTCTCACGTCACGGGCCGACGCCCAAACGTTCGAACCTCCCGAACCTCTCACCGAGCTCAACACCGAGCGACAAGAGAAGAGCCCCTGCATCAGTGACGACGGGCTCGAGCTGTGGTTCCAGTCCGACCGTGTCGAGTCGTTCGGCGTGACGTATTGGGTCTACGTCGCGCGACGGAGCCATACCGCCGCCCCGTTCGGCGAACCCGAGCGGATCGTCATCGACGCCGCCAACCCGGACCTCTCGAGTGACGGTCTCACGCTTTGGATCGCGCGCGACACGGCACCGGGCGAGGACCTCGACATCGATCTCTTCGTCATGCGACGCGCCTCTCGCGACGAGCCGTTCGGTGATCCCGAACCGGTGAGCGAACTCAACACGCCGTACAAGGACGGAAGCTCGTCGATCACGGCCGACGAACTGACGGTCGTGTTCCACTCGGATCGCCCGGGCTCGGTCGGGAAGACCGACATTTGGATGGCGACGCGCGCCTCGAAGGAGCAACCTTTCGATCCGCCGTTCCTCGTTCCGGCCGTCGACGTCAACACCGACGCGGTCGAGTTCACGCCGTCGATCACGCCCGACGGGCTGACCCTCTACTTCGCGAGTACACGAGAAGAGGGCCAAGGCATGAGCGACATCTGGGTCGCCAGGCGCTCGACGATCGGCGAGTCGTTCGGCCCCGCCCAACCGCTCGTGAACCTGAACACCGATGGAACCGAGAAGGCTTGCGACATTTCGGCCGACGGACTGACGCTGTACCTGCGCACGAAGACGGTCGAGGGAGACAACGTCTCGGAGATCCAAGTCGCCTACGACGTGCGCTCCGGAACCGTGAACCGCGCGGGCGGCGCGAACCAGGGGGTCGACGTTCTGTTCGTGAACGACTCCGCGGGGGATGCGACGCGCACGGTCGTCGTCGGGATCGGCGCACCGCTCAGCGTTCGACTCGACGCATCGCCCGCCGGCCCTGCATCGCCTCGCTACGCACTGTACGCATTCCCGGCGCACCGCCGGACGCCGCACTATGCACTGCAACCGCACTCGATCGGCGCGACCGCGTTCGCGACTCCGCTCGACGGTGGGCATCCGCAAGCCGTCGTCCTCGGGAGCCGGTTCAACGGTCCCGAAGGCGCACGATTCGGCGAGCCGCGATTCGACCTTCCCCCGGCACCTGGGATCGTTCTCGACGCGCCCGGCGGGTACTCCCGCAACGCACGCTTCCTGCTGCAAGCGTTCCTGCTCGACAACGCGGCCGCCGCTCCCGTCCCACTGGCGGTGAGCAACGCGGTCGAGGTCGTCGTCGAATGAGCATGGTTTCGTGGCCGTCCTCACGGCGCCGGGATCCCGCCTCGCGCGGGATCGGATGGCTTCGCGTCGTTACGCTGGCGGTCGTGGTCATCACGCCGATCACCGCCCTTCCCTCGTCGGCTGCAACCGAAGACTGGAAACGGCGCGAGACCACGATCCGCAATGACCGCGTCGCTCTCACGGTCGCGCGCCTCACACGATCGTCTCGTGCGCAGTTCGAGCTCACGTCGTTCGAAACGACCGGCGAGTCGCCGGTTCGCTTCGATCTTTCGGCATCTCCGTTGTTCCGCGCCGTGCTCGTCTCGCACGATTCGAAAGAGGCGCAACGCATCGAGATCGAAGGCCCGGCCGCGGGCGGCGACCGTTCGATGTCCCCGCGCGCCCTGCTCGTCGAACCCGTGTCGGAACGGGCGCTGCAAATCACCTTCCACGAGCTTCGCATTCCCAACGAGACGCAGCGGCTTTCCGTGCGCGTCCGCGTCCACTTGGCGCGACCCGACGGCGCGGCCGAGTGGAGCATCGACGCGCGGCTGGTCGGGAACGGGGATCTCGCGATCGGAGAGATCCAGTTCCCCGTGCTGCGCGTGCAGCCGCAAGGCAAGAGCGCCGACGACCACGCCATGCTACCGATGACGGGCGGACTCGTACTGCGCGACCCGCTTCGTTCTCGCTCCCAGAAGCGTCTACAGATGGGGCCGTACGGATCGGCGAGCAACTTCCACTACCCCGGCTACATCGAGTCGCAGTTCCTCGCGTACTACGACGACGATCCCGTGACCGACGAAGAAACGGGCGGCCTCTACGTCGCGGCCGAGGACCCGGCGGGCAACCTCAAGTCGTTCTATTTCGAACCGGCTCTCGACGGCGACTCGTTCGAGATGCTCGTCGGACATTACAACGTCGCCCCCGATCCGTTCGTGACACGGCGCCCTTCGACGGTCGAATCACTCAAGCAGATCGATCTCGGCGACAAGCTCCCGTATCGCGTGGTGACCGACTTGTTCCGCGGCGACTGGTACGACGCGGCCGACCTCTACCGCGCGTGGCTCGAGCGCGAGGCGCCGCCGTTCCTCGCGAACGGTCCCCTGCACTCACGACAAGACCTTCCGGACGCACTGCACACGCTCGTGTACGGGATCGGCTTTCCGCTCCAACCCGGCGATCGCCCCCTAGCGGAGTCGGACATATCCAAGAACCCCGACCTCGCGACACTGCGCGACGCGTCGCGTTACTTCAGTGACCGCGACGGCAACCCGATGCCGTCGAGCCTCACGATCCTCGGGGATCTCTCGGGCGAAGACAAGCGCGGCAACGCGAACGACGCCCGCACGCGCTCGCTGCGAGCCGGACTGCTCGACTTCCTCCACCTCGTCGTCGAATCCTCTTGGGGACGTTCGATCGTCAGCCTCCAGACCAATCGCGACATCGGCAATTGGGAACACGACCCCGAGGACCCCGCCGAGAACTTCGAGTCGATGCAGCGCGTCGGACTCGTTCTCGATTGGAACGGCAAGGCGACGAACCGAGGCGACCGCGACGAAGAACAGGACGACCACGACGATCCGCGACGCCGCCACGTCACGAGCGGCATCACCGCGAGCTGTAGCGCCTACGCACTCGCTCACCGCCTCGACCAGTTCGAGCGCTCCCTCGGACGCACGGCCCGCGGCGGCGACAACTGCCTCACCGGCGTCGTCCTTTCGGGACGCGGAAGCCAAGCCCACCTCTGCTACGCCCCCATGTTCCTCACCAAGGGCAAGGGTCTCGAGCAGCATCACCACCCGATCGGCGGCGGGACCGCGTTCTTCGACGGCTATCGTGAGCTCGTCCACGCGCTGCGCGATCGCTTCGGTTCCACGATCGCACACATGGTGCCGGCCGGGGAACGCTCGCACGAACAGCTCATCGATACGTCGATCCTCGCCGGACGTCTCCGACTCGATCCGTGGGACCGCGTGTTCCACGGGCGCAGCATCTGGATCGAGAACGCTCGCCCGATTCCGCTGCTCTCGTACCTGTACCACGACTACGCGCTCATCGCGGCGCGGTTCAACCGGCGCTCCGACGTTCTCAAGACCTACGCACGCGGCTACGACTCCACCGACGTCGAACGCGCGGCGAAACGTCTGCTCCAAGACGCGGGTTTCTTGATGCTCGAACGCCAGCGGTTCGCGGCCGCGGTTCTCGAGGGGCGCTACCTCGGCGTCTACATCGAGGCGCCGGCGCTCGGAAAAGACGCCGGGAAATCGATCACCGAAGGCGGTGGCGAGCGCACGTGGGTCGACGGTCCCCCGAGCCGCGTTCCCGGCGCGCTCGAGACGAACTACGCGTTCCTTCGCGAGATGATGCGCTTGCGGCACGAAGCCGCGCCGTGGCTCGCGCTCGGCCGCATGCTGCGTCCGCCGGAAGTCCGCGTGCCCGCGGGCACGATCGATCTCGACATCCTCGTCGCGAAGCGACCGCGCCCGGTGCCCGTACCGCGCGTCCTCTCGAGTGCATGGCGCGCACCCGACGGACGCGTCGCCGTCACGCTCGTGAACTACACGTTCCAGAACACGACGGTATCGCTCGCCATCGACCCCGCCGACTGGGGCCTCGCCGCCGACGACAACGCAAAGCCCGTCCTGCGCCCGCCGCGAGGCGAGCCGCTCACGCTCGAACGGCTCGAAGACGGACGCTGGCGTACGCCCAAGTTCGCGGTCTCGCCGGATCGACCCGCGCAGTGGTTCGTAGTCGAAGGGTTCTCGATGGCCGAGGCCGGTTCGTCGACGCCCGCCGGCGAGACGAAGTCGACCGCCGAAGAAGACGCCGACTCGCCCGGGGCACGCGAGCGCTGACCGACAGCGCATCGGCTCACTGCGCAACGGCCCGACCCGCTCACTCTCGAGTTCCCGACCCCGCCTGACTCCAGAAGTGTCTGTGGCCGTACATCTTGCCTATCGGCACCCGATCGCCTATCATCGCCCGGGTCCCGATCCCGAGCGTCGGGCGCGACCGATTCCACGAGCGAACCACGATGCCGAGCCCCGAGCGATGGCGCCGTGTCGAGTCGATCTTCTCGACTGCGGCCGAGTTGACGGAGACCGAGCGCGAGCGCTACCTCGCCCGCGCGTGCGGCGACGACGACGGGCTGCGCGCCGAGGTCGTCGGACTCCTCGCGGCCGAAGAGCGGTCGGCCGGGTTTCTCGAACAGCCGATCGGACCGGGGCTCGCGGATCGCGCGCTCCGCCCCGGGGATCGCGTCGGGGTCTACCGGATCGAGCGCTCGATCGGCACGGGCGGCATGGGCGAGGTCTGGCTCGCCGAACGCGCCGACGGTCAATACGAACACCGCGTCGCGATCAAGTTCGTCCGCGCCGACGCGACGTCGGGTGATCTCGTCGCTCGACTGCGCCGCGAACGACAGCTCCTGGCGGAGCTCGAACATCCGAACATCGCACGGCTCCTCGACGGCAGCACTCACCACGGTCTGCCGTACCTCGTCATGGAGTACGTCGAAGGCAAGCCGCTCGACACGTACTGCCGCGACGCGTCCCTCGCGCTCGAAGATCGCATTCGCTTGTTCGTGTCGATTTGCGGCGCCGTCCACGCCGCACACCGTCGACTCATCGTGCACCGCGACCTCAAGCCGAGCAACATTCTCGTCGACCCTGAAGGTGACGTGAAGCTACTGGACTTCGGGATCGCGAAGCTCGTCGATCCCGCCCGCCGCGCGTCGACGACCGAAACCACGGCGGACCTGCGAGCGCTCACGCCGCGTTACGCGAGCCCCGAACAGATCCTTGGCGAGTCGGTCACGACCGCGAGCGATGTGTACGCTCTCGGCGTCATCCTCTACGAGCTCGTCGCCGGCGTCTCGCCCTACGGTCGCGAGACGTCGCGCCACGAGATCGAGCGGAAAGCCCTCGAGTCGGGTTTCACCCCGCCGAGCGAAGCGACCGACCACGACGTACCGATGCAGACGCGCCGAGTTCTGCAAGGAGACCTCGACACGATCGTCCTCAAGGCGATGCATCGCGAGCCCGAACGACGCTACGGCTCGGCCGAAGCGCTCGCCGAAGATCTGGGACGCTACTTGCGGCACGAGCCCATCGCGGCGCGACCCGATTCGTGGGCCTATCGCACGAACCGCTTCGTACGTCGCAATCGCGTGCCAACGGTGCTCGCGGCGGCATTTCTCGTCGCGCTCGTCACCGGCCTCGTCACGGCGGTCGCCCTTTATTTCGACGCCGAAGCCGCGCGCGACGAAGCCGTCGCGGCCGGCCGGGAAGCGTCAAGCGAGCGCGACAAAGCCTCGGCTGCGCGTGACCGCGCCGATGCGGATCGAGAGCGAGCCGAGCTTGCGAGCCGCGCGGCCGACGCTGCGAGGGAAGACGCCATCGACGCTCGCGAAGACGCCGAGGAAGCCGCTCGCGAAGCGCGCCGTCAATCGCTGATCGGCAACCTCGCCGCCGCACGACTCGGAATCGACCGCGGGCTGATCCGGGTCGCGCGCGACCGCCTCGACGCGGTTCACGAAGACGACCGCGGTTGGGCTTGGCAGCGTCTTGCCGCCATGTTGGACGGCTACCTCGAGCGATTCCCGCTCGACCTCACCTGGTGCATGGGCTTCGACGCGCCGCGCGACCAAGTCCTCCTCGTCGACCCGCGCGGTCTCGCCTTCGTCCATCGCAACGACCTGAGCGAGATCCATCGAATCGACATGGATCACGTCGCCAACTTGCAGCCCGTGATGGCCGTGGCACCGCAAGCCGGTGTCGCGATCGTCGCGATGCGAAAGCCGGCCGTGGTCGCGGTCATCGATCTCGAGCGACGAGTGATCGTGAACCGCATCGAGACCGACTTGCTCGACATTCGCGGCGTCGCGATCGACGCGAGCGGCCGACGCATCACCGCGGTCGGGGGCGGCGGAACGCGCT